>NZ_JBHXME010000004.1:0-194202 GCF_042721125.1 Streptomyces sp. NPDC058469 | reverse complement strand
GATCATCTGAGATTTTCAATGCCTCCACGTCTCACTTGAACTGGTCGATCCAGGTCAGAGCCGGTCTCGCAGACCAGACCCTTTGCGACGGGACAGCCGCTCCGACACTCAACTCCGGCCCCTGTTGCTCCGAGAGTCGAACGAACCCGCTTGCCCGAGACTCCTCATTCGTCGACAACCGCTCCCCCCACAGCAATCCGCTGTACAAGTTCGTCGAGCTGACCAGTGATGATCATCCTTCGGCGCTCCAGCAGATTCCTGTAGACGGTCAGAGACACGGGCTCGCCGTTCGATGCCGCCTGTGTCAGCGCGAAGCGGGCCTCCACCTCCAATGCCAGGTAGGCCCTGCGGCGTGCGTGAGCCGCTCGCTGATGCACCTCCGGCTTCAGGAAGGCGATAGCAGCGCTGAGTCCCGCACTGACGAGCGCCAGTACGGCCGCCGGTATACGGGCATCTGCTGAAGAGAGCCCCGTCGCGCCTGAGATCCCAGCCAGCACGGCAGCTGGCAGTCCAAGCCCGGCATGGGTGAACCGCCAGAACTGCCGACGGAGGCGGTTCCTCTGGGCTTGTTCTTCGCACTCGGCCCGAAGATCTGCGACCTGACTCCCCACGACGTCGTCTGCCATGGGGCGAGCCTGCCACCTAGGACTCTCGTCTGGACCGTGCATCCCCGTTGTGATCGCCACTCCGCGGCCAACAATGGCGCTCAGAGTGGCTATCTGAAGGGTTGTGACCGCGCTTCCGTGATGGCTGCCTCACTTCAAGGAGTCCCGCAGAGGCCGGAGGGGCCGCTCAACCGGGGCCTCGTGAAAAACAGTGTCGCCAGGCATCGGGACTGTCTGGGCAGCCTCAGTCGAAAAGCGAGGCGATCACGGATGTAGCTCCTGCAATTGAGCCGACGCTGGGCAGAATCGCTACCAGACCGTCCCAGTACTGGCGAGCCTTTGACTTGTCCGGCGCCTCTTCATTGACCGCCGAGGTGAACTGGTCAAACAGCGCAGCAGCGGCGTGGTTGCCCGACTGATTCACTTGCTCGGCAATCGCGTTGAGGGCGACGGCTACGTCACTGTCCCCTGCGTCCATGTACCGATTGAAGGCCCGGTCCACAGTTGACCGGTTGATGATCGTCGCGTGGCTGATGTTCTCGAATTTGTCGCCCACGTGGTACTCCTCGATGACAGTGCCGACAGGAAGTGACGCTTCGACCGCCTCATCCACCGGGAAGCACTCGGCAATCTGCTCGGCGGCCATTTTGAGGATGAGTTTCGGCTGGTCGATGTCGACGGTCTGATAGAGCAAGCTAAAGGTGACTGCAGCCGACCCGCCGTTCTCGACCGGTACTGAAATTCCTTGTCGCAAAAAGTACTCCAGCTGCATCAGGCCGTCGAAACACGCTGATCGCTCACGCTTAAATGCGGTGTAGACCTCGTCAAACTGACGGGTCGTAAGGTCGTCGGGATCGGTGCTGCGAAACAGCGCGGGGAGTTCGGCGTCAATCCGGCTACTGACGTTGGTGGCCTCGCGCATTGCATCGTTGAGTGCTTGTAGATCAGCTTCTGGGACCGACGTCTTCCCAAAGCCGACACTCCACATGTCCTGATGGATCGCGGCCAGGGTCTCAGGGAGCCACGAAGTCAATCTGATCATTGCGACTCGCCGACGTCGCACCACCCTGTCGGTATCCAAGAGCCCTCCCTCCGAGGGCTGTCGGGGCACGCGTCCTACTGCGCGCTGGCCTGTATCGCTACCGCACTGGGCGCCGATCACGGAAGGGGGCGGAGGCCGACAACCCTCAACCCCCGGGCCAAATGATCCGATCGACCCCTGCGGGAATGCTTGAGATGGCGTAGACGTCACGGAAGCGGGGCCACAGCCATCTGAAGTGCTCAGTCACACCTCTGTCCTGCCCCCCCGTGACGCCGAGCCCTTCGGCGAGGCGCGATGAATCGGGCCCTTACCAGCGACCTCCGGCCGGGCCAAATCGCGGCTTCTGCGGATCCTCTCCCTCACGGCCCGATCGACCGGGCTCCGGTTCGCCACTCCCCTTCGAGGTAGACGCCGTGATTGCCCACCTGCAGCGCACCAGCGACACCCTCGGCCTGCTCGCGTACCTGTACGGGCCGGGCGAGCGGGGTACCCACACCAGTCCCCGGCTGGTGGCGGGCGACGGCCATGGAGCCCCGATCGAACTGCTCGCCGAGCCCGGCTCGCTCCCCTACCTGGCCCAAGTCCTCGACGCACCCGTCGAGCGCCTCGGGGTCCGAGCACCCGAACGGCCGGTGTGGGTCTGCTCGGTCCGCTCCGACCCTCGCCGGCCGGATCTCACCGACCCTCAGTGGGCCGCCGTCGCCCGCCGCCTAGTGGCCGCCATAGGGATCGCCCCGGACGGCGATCCGGACGCCTGCCGGTGGATCGCCCTGCGCAACCAGCCCCGGCAGGTGCACGTCGTGGCCACCCTCGCCCGCGAGGACGGCAGCCTCCACAACGCCTACCGCGACGCCTTCCGCTTGCAGACCGAGTGCCACCGCCTCGGCGTCGAACTGGGCCACCTGCCCACCGCTCCACACCCGATACCCCGTGCCCAGGAGACCCACGTGCCTGCCCCTTCCATCACCATCACCGCCGAGCCCAGCGGCAGCGTCTCGGCGAAGGGTGCCGGCGACGATCTCTCTGCCGCGCTCCTCAAGCACGCCGGCTTCCAGCAGATCGAGGACTGGTACGGCCGACGCCACCGCCTTCCCACGACCACCCCGGCCGCTGACCGCGCCGCCATCGCCACCCACGCAGCCGAGATGCTCCGTGCCGCCCGCTACGGTGTCGACCTCGCCCCCTCTCTCGACACCGCCCGAATCAGTACCACGGCGAACCCGCTCGGGCCCTACACCGCCGGAGCAGAACTCCTCCGTCTCACCGACCAGATCAGGTCCGCCAAGAATGGTGCCGACCTTCTCCAGGCCGTCGACCACCTCCTCCATCCCGAACACGGCGCGCTGGAGCGTGTCCGGGAGGCACTGGAGGCGGCAAGCGAGCAGATCACCGACTGCGACGACGAGGCATACCAGCTCGCCGACCGGTTCGACGTCGCTGCGGAGTTCGTCAGCGCAGCGCAGTCGGAACTCATCGGCTCGGACGGCGAGTTGGGCCGTATCGGCAACGCACAGCAGTCCCGGCCCGAGGCGTGGGAGCAGTCCTCGGCACTCTTCGGCCCACGAACCGCCGCGCTGGCCACATCGCCCGCAGCGACCAAGGTCACCTCGGTCCTCGGCTCCGGGGCAGCGGACGCGAGCGCAGCCGTACGTCCGTCGCAGGCGCCCGGTCCCCGGACGCGGTGACCCGGATGATCTCTTCACCCACGCCCCTTGCCGGTCTGCCGCGCACCTACGTCATGCGGGCCGCCGACGCTCTGGCCAGCGCGACGGCCACCTACGCCATTCCGCTCCTGGTCCTGCTCACCACCGGGTCCACAGCGCTGACGGGTGTTGCGTTTCTCCTCGAATGGGCGCCCCGTCTGGCTGCCTTCACGTTCGCCGGGGCGCTGGTCGACCGGTGGAGTGCTGGCCATGTCTTCCGGATGACCAATCTGGTGCGTACCGCCGTGGTGGTCCTGGCGGGTGCGGTGCTGCTCGTCCTGCCCAGCGCCGGGACGATGACGACCTGTGTGGTTCTGACCTTCGGTGCTGTCTCCGGGCTGTTTGCGGAGGTCTCCTTCGTCGCGGTGGAGACTCTCGGGGCTGAAGCGGGCTGCCGGTTGGGCATGGCGGCCCACCGTGTGCAGGCCGCGCAGACCGGGATCGACCAGGGTGCGATGCTCGTCGGTCCGCTCCTGGGTGGCCTGCTGCTGATGGCCGGCCCCGCCGTACTGCTGACCGTGGTCGCGCTGTTGGCTTTGACCGCCGCCGCGACCGCGTCCGGCGATGTCGGCGGCACGGATCACCGTCCGGTGTCGAGCAGTCTTCTGACTGGGTGGGCAACTCTCCGCCGTACGCCCGCACTTGGCTGGCTGGTGGGTGGTCTGGTCGTCTCGAATCTGACCCTCGGCGTGCTGCAGGCCGCCGCCCCGATCACGGTCATCCACCGCTTCCACTACTCCACGGTCGCCGTGGGGTCGGTCTGGAGCGTGGCAGCCGTTGCCTCCCTGCTTGCCGTGTGGGCCACTCGCCGTGCGATCGACCGTTTCGGCATCTGGTCGGTCGGCGCGGCTGCGGCCACGGTCTCGACCGCGGCATGCCTGGCGACCGCCCTGGCGTCGAGCTTCTCCGCGTACACCGTGGCGGTGGCGGTGGTCATGGCCGGCGATGGCGCGTTGACCGTCGTCCTGCGCACGCTGCGGTCCCGCCTCATCCCGGTGCAGGCGTTCGGCTCGACCCTGGCGGTGACGATCATCCTGGTGCTGCTGCCGTTTCCGCTGGCCGGAGCCCTGATCGCGGTCGTTCCCACTGCTGAGATCCCGCACCTGCTGCTGGCGTGCGCCGCGCTCCAGGGCCTGGCGCTGAGTGCGTGCTTCGCCGGCCTACGGCGGCACCGGACCGCCTGCGAACTACCCCACTCGCAGGTCCCCGCACTCCACAACGAGCCCGTCCAGCCTGCGGATGCGAGGTGAAGAGCCGCTGAACTGCCCCGCCCTTCCTGCCCCTTCCCGCCGTTGCCGTCCGGAGGTCCTCCCATGTCCCGATCCACTCGCCCGCTGCTGATCGTCGTCGGCGGAACCGATCCCGCTTATCGCGGCTACTGCGTCGAGCAGGCCGCCGCCGCTTACCCGATCGCGCTGATCGACGCCAAGCCGCCGTCCTGGCAGCAGCATCTGGTGGTCGATCACGAGGTCGCCGACACTCACGATCCGGCGGCCGTGGTCGCTGCCGGCCTGGCCCTGGCCGCGCGCCACCCCATCGCCGGAGTCGTCACCTGGGACGAGTACACGCTCGTGCCGACCGCCGAACTCGCCGCCCGCCTCGGCCTGCCCGGCAACAGCATGGCGGCGATGACCGCCTGCCGGGACAAGGCAACCAGCCGCCGCCTGTTCGCCGAGCACGACGTTCCCTCGGCCACCTCCACCCGCGTCGACACGCTGAACGAGGCGACGGCCGCCGCGCTCCGCACCGGCTTCCCGGTCGTCCTCAAGCCCTCCTCGCACGCGGGCAGCATCGGCGTCATCCGCGTCGACACCCCTGAACTCATGCCTGCCGCCTGGGAGTTCGCTGCCGCCGGCGCCGGTGAGCAGGGCCCGGAAGGCAGCGGTGTGCTGGTCGAGGAGTACCTGTACGGCCCGGAGATATCGGTGGAGTGCGTCACCCAGCACGGCGCCACCACCGCTCTGGCCGTCAGCCGCAAAGAGGTCGCCTTCCCTCCGTACTTCCAGGAGGTCGGCCACACCGTGGACGCCGACGACCAGCTGCTGCCCGAGGTCGCCCCCGTTGCCGTCCAGGCCGTGCGAGCGCTGGGCGTCACCGATGGCGTCCAGCACGTGGAGATGCGCCTCACTCCCTCCGGTCCGCGGATCATCGAGGTCAACGCCCGGATCGGCGGCGACCTGATCGGCAAGCTCGTCCGCCTTGCCACCGGCCTCGACCTGCCCCGGATCGCTGCCGACGTCGCTTGCGGAAGGACTCCCGACCTGACGCCCACGGCACGCGCCACCGCCGCGATCAAGATCCTCTATGCCCCGGCCACTGGCACCCTCTCCGCCCGAAGTCTGGCCGCCGTCCCTGGTCCGGAGTATCCGTGGCTGCACCAGGTGACGTGGCTCCGCGACGTCGGAGAGCGGGTCGTGCTGCCGCCGGCGGGCACCTTCGACGCCGGCCGGGTCGGCTTCGTCGTCGTCAGCGCAGGCAGTCCCGAAGCAGCCCGTGACCGGCTCTCGTCCCTCGTCGACGGTCTGACCCTGTCGGTCACCCCGTGAACCTGTCCCGTTGGCCTCCTCCGGCGCCTCGCGCACCCCGCACCCGATGACCCCGGTCGCCATCTCGCTTCCCGAACAGGAGTTGCCTCGATGATCAGCAGAAGAGCGCCGCGTGCCCCGCCCCCATCACTCGCCTGCGCTCATTCCCAGGAACCACCGTGCCCGCACCTCGTACCAGCGCGCCCTCGACCACTACAGGGTCGGACGCGCTCCTCTACTTCCTCTTCGGCATACTCGGCATCGCGCTCGCCTTCGGTTCGCTGGCGTGGCTGTCCGGCAATGTCACCAACTCCCTTTCCGGCACTGGCCCTTGGGCGCCGTTCAGTGCCACCGACGCACTACTTCACCCCAGGGCGCTGTGGCCGCACTTGAGCCCCCTGGCCCTGCTGATCGGCACGCAGATCATCCCCGGCCTGCTGTCCGCCTCCCTCACCGCGATCGCTCTCGTGCTGTGGATGCGGCTGCGCGGCGGCACGAAGAACGGCCTCGCCCGGAAGGCCGACCTCGCCCCGCTGCTGGACAAGGAGATCACCGCCAAGGCCCGGAGCCTGCGGCCGTCCCTGAGCGGCCGGGAGGGTAAAAGAGGTCGCGCCTGCTGACCGCGGCATCCTGCTCGGCGCCCTCTCCCCGGGCCGGGCCGAAGTCCGCGCGTCCTGGGAGGACGTGATCGTCGCGATCATGGCCCCACGAAGCGGGAAGACCTCCGGACTGGCGATCCCCGCGATCCTCGCGGCTCCCGGACCGGTACTGCTGACCTCCAACAAGGCGGCCAACGATGCCTTCACCGCGACGGTGGACGCCCGCGCCGAGGTCGGCACCATCTGGGCCCTCGACCCCCAGCAGATCGCCCACCACCCGCGCGAGATGTGGTGGGACATCCTGGCCGACGCCCGCGACCTGGCCGGGGCGAAACGTCTCGCCGGGCACTTCGTCGCCGCCAGCGTGGACGAGTCCAACGGCTCCGACTTCTGGTCCACCGCCGCCAGCAACACCCTCGGCGCACTCTTCCTCGCTGCCGCCAGCCACCGGCGTCCGATCACCGACGTCCTGGCCTGGCTCGCCTCCCCCGCCGACCGGACCCCCGTCGACCTGCTCACCGACGCCGGCCACGACGCGGTCGCCGCCCAGCTCCAGGGCACCGTCAGCGGAGCCACGGAGACGCGGGACGGCATCTACGAGACCGCGCGCCAGTACGCGAGCTGCCTCCTCGACCCGGACGTCGCCGCCTGGGTCACGCCCAGCAAGGAACTCCCCGAGTTCAAGCCGTACGCGTTCGCCACCTCCCGCGACACCCTGTACCTGCTGAGCAAGGACGGCGGCGGCAGCGCGAGCGCGATCATCGCGGCGGCGGCCGACGCCGTGATGCGCGCGGCCGTGGTCGTCGCCGAGCGCTCCGGCGGACGGCTCGACCCGCCCGCCCTGTGTGTCCTCGACGAGGCCGCGAACGTCTGCAAGATCTCCGATCTCCCCGACCTGTACAGCCACTTGGGCAGCCGGGGCGTCATCCCGATGACGATCCTGCAGTCCTACCGGCAGGGCCAGCGCTGCTGGGGCGAGGCCGGCATGGACGCCCTCTGGTCCGCCGCCACCATCAAGATCATCGGCTCGGGCATCGACGACGCCGACTTCGCCGACCGCCTCAGCAGGCAGATCGGCGACCACGACGTCCAAACCACCTCGGTGTCCACCAGCGAGAGCGGCAAGTCCACCTCGGTCAGCATGCGCACCGAGCGGATCCTGCCCCCGGACGCGATCCGCGCCCTCCCCAAGGGCAAGGCACTCCTTCTCGCCACCGGCATCCGGGTCGCCATGCTCGACCTGCGGCCCTGGTACAAGGAGCCCTCCGCCAAGGTCGTCGGCCCGGCCTCGGCCCGCGCGACGAAGGCCATCACCGAAAGGGCCCTCGCGAAGTCCCTCGACCCCGACGACTTCGGGCTCTCGGCATGAGCGCACCCACGCCGCGCCCCGGGCGGCTCGTACGCTCGCCGGCCGTTCGGCGCGACGGTCAGTGGTGGCTGGTCAGCGGGGCCGGCTCGATTCTCGCCACCGATCCCGCGTTCACCAACATGCTGGACGGCTTCACCCAGGCGATGACGGCTGCCGATCAGGCGGTCGCCGACCTCCGTGTCCGGCAAAGCCAGTCCCCCGCTTCCCGCGCTGGGGACAAGCGATGAACCCGCTGCTGCGCGCCGAGCAGGCCGTGCTCGGGTCGGTGCTGCTCGACCCCGGCCAGCTCGCGCACCTCGACTGGCTCGCGCCGGATCACTTCTACCGGCCAGTCCACCAAGCGCTGTTCGCCGCCCTGCGCAAGCTCCGAAACGACGGCCACCCCGCGCTGGCCGCCGAGCAATCCGCACCGCCGCTGTCCTGGGTGACCGACGCGGTCGACGAGGCCAGCCGCCACGTCCGGGGCCTGACCGCCGCATACCCCCACACCCTGATCTCGGCCTGCCCACGCTCCGAACACGCCCCGGTCTACGGCCGCATGGTGCTGGAGGGCGCGATCCACCGCAGCATCACGGAACACGCGATCCGCCTCCACCAAGCGGCCCGTGCCGACGCCCTGCGGGGCGAGGCCGAGGGAGCCCTGCACTCCGCGGATGTACTGACCGGCGTCCTCAACGATCTCGCACGGCGTTGGGGCACCGAACCACGCCCCGTCGCGCCAATTCCCCCGCCCTCCACCACCACCGTCGTCCCGCCGCCAGTACGGGCCGATCAGGTCGCCGAGGACGAGCGGTTCCTTCTCGCCGTCCTTGTTGAGCGTCCGGGGGCCATGGGCGAGGTCGTCGGCTGGCTGCGGCCGGGCGACTTCGCCGACCCGTCCCACGGGCAGCTCTACCGCTGTCTCGGCGCACTGCACCACCGGGGCGAACCCATCGACCGGATCACCCTGCTCTGGGAAGCCCAGCAGCGCGGACTCCTGGCCGACGGAACACTGTCCGACGACCAACTCACCGCCATCTGCGACGGCGTGGGCGCGGGCAGCGCCGAGTGGCTCGGCGAACAGGTCATACGCTCCTCAGTCACCCGCACCGCAGCCGCCTCCGCGCGCGCCGTCCGGTCGCTGGCGGAGAACGAGACGCTGGCCCCCGGGCGGCTCATCAACCACGCCCTGCACGCACTCGGCCCGCTCGACGACGTGCGTACCCGCTGGCAGACCGCGAACGGCCGCCCCGCTCCGTCGCCGACGGCCCCTGCTCTCGCACCGACCGGGACTCCGCCTGCGCAGGTGCGCGCCGCTCTCTCCCGCAGCACACCACGGGCAGCGCCGCCGCCCTCGGCGCGGCCCAGTTCGGCGCCAACCCCGGCTGCCGCGCCACCGCCCTCACGCGGCCACAACTAACCCCCTCAGCCCATCGCTCGTCCCCTCCAATGGAATTCACCGTGAACAACACCCCCATCTCCGACGCTCTGGCTCTGCGTGCCACTGCCTCAGTCTTCGACGCCCAGCGCGGGAAACTGCCAGGCCCCGGAGGCCTTCACCGTTCACCCGACAGCGTCGCCATCGCCAAACAGATCTCCGAACTCGGCCAACTGATAACCGACTTGGGCGACGAGATCCTCTTCCGGGCTGCCGCCCAGGGTCAGGAGGCCCGCGCTGCGCGGGTCATCACGAGCTTCGCCGCCGCTGTACGGCCTGCCGGCGAAGCGGCATCCGCTCTCGGAGCAGTAGCCCACCAGTTCTCCTTCCTGCACCAGACCGAGCACCTTCGCGAACAGCCCGACGCCCGGGATGCCCGGGAAGCAGCGGCGCGAGTGATGGACGACGCACTCGGTGCGGCGGACACCGCCCTTCGCGAAGCCGCCGACTCCCTTCACGCCGCATCGGCGACGGTTACGCCGCCGACCATGCGGCTCCAGGCCGCCCGCCACCGCTCCACGACCGCTGCTCCCGCTCCACCTCCCGCCGGTTCCCCAGCAGCAACTCCCCCGAACCGGACGGCTCGGAGTCGATGACATGCAGACCACCATCACGCGCCCGCCGATGATCGGCTCGCTCTGCTCGGGATACGGCGGCCTGGATCTCGGAGTGCAGTCCGCCCTCGGCGGCACGCTGGCCTGGCACGCAGAGGTCAATCCGGACGCCGCGCGCATCCTGGCCCGGCACTGGCCCACCGTGCCCAACCTCGGCGACATAGCGGCCGTCGACTGGTCCGCCGTCCCGCGGGTGTGCGTCCTGACGGCGGGCTTCCCCTGTCAAAGACGTCTCGGTCGCCGGCCGACGGGCCGGACTCAACGCCCACACCCGCTCGGGGCTGTGGCTGCACGTCGCCCGTACGGTCGAAGCCCTCCGCCCCTGCCTGGTGGTGATCGAAAATGTCCGCGGCCTCCTCACCTCACCCGCCGGTCTCCCTGGCGACGTGGAACTCTGCCCGTGGTGTCTGGGAGACGACCCAACCCAGCCTCCTCTGCGGGCACTTGGCGCCGTACTCGGATCCCTGGCCAACCTCGGGTACGACGCACGGTGGCTCGTGCTTCGCGCCTCCGACATCGGAGCACCGCACCGCCGCGAGCGGACCTTCCTCACCGCCTGGCCCGCCGACCACCCTGTTCAAGACGCCGACGAGCAACATCGGCAAGAACGGCGGCTCGCAGCACCCCGCCAAGAGGAAGAGCGGGGGCCACGGCCCGAACCTGGCCGACGAGGTGGAGTGGCTCCTGCCCACCCCGAAGGCATCGGACGGGATCAAGGGCTCGCCGAACCAGCGGCACGGCAACGGGGACATGACCCTGCCGAGCGCCGCAGCGTCGCTGCTCCCCGCCCGGAGGACGAGCGGCGCCGACACCCGCGGCCGAAATCCGGGCAAGGGCTCGCGCCCGCCTCTGCCGGCGGAGGTCCTGCCGCTGTGGGCGGAGACGCCCCCGGAATCCGAGGAAGCGACGGGCGATGGGGAGCGTACGCCGCCGCCATCACCCGATGGGAGACGCTCACCCGTCCCGCGCCACCGCCCACCGACGCTGCCGGACGGCTCCGTGCCGACTTCGTGGAGTGGATGCAGGGCCTGGAGCCCGGCTGGGTCACCGCCACCCCGGGGCTCGGACGACCGGCTCAGCTCACCGCGCTCGGCAACGGCGTCGTGCCCCAACAGGCCACCCAAGCAATGCAGTTGCTCGCCCCACCCTTCCCCCGTTGCCCTCGCTGCACGACGGCATAGCGCCCTCTACCGAGTTTTCCCGGCCGGACCAAATCGCGGTTTCTCCGGACCCTCTTCGGCATGTCGCCGTCCCACAGATGGAGCACACCCTCATGCCCGATACCAGCAAGACCACCCCCGCCCCGGAAACGTTCCGGGTACCCGACGGAGACCTCGACGACCTCGCCAGCACCCTCGCCAAGACCATGGCCGAGGTCAGGCAGCACGGCGTTGTCCTCGACCGCCTTGGTTCCGAACCCGCTTCGGCGCCCCAGCGGGGTGACGACGCTCCGACGGCACAAGCAGACTCCGAGCAGGCAGAAGGACCCACGTCCGTGTTCATCCTCGCCTTGGGCGGCGAGGCCTACAGCGTCGAACTCGCCGCCCTCAGCGACTGGGTGAACTACCTCCTCCTCCCGATCTACGGCCGGGAAATCAGCACGACCCGGCCATGGTGTGCGCAGTGGCACGAACACCCCGAGGCCGTCGCCCGGCTGCACGCCCTCTGGCTCGCGTGGCAGCAACTCACCGACGCCGAGGCCGGCCTGTCCGGTCCTTCGGTGTGGCACCGCGACCACCTCGACCAAACACTGGTCCATCTCCGTGCTCCCGACGGCCCCTTCGCCGCCTGCACGACGAGCCCGACCCGGCCCAACCACCGCGTGCTGGCCACCCCCGCACCCGAGCAACTGGGACTGGCGGCATGAACAACGAACCCGCCTTCGGTCCCTACGATTTCGAGCCCAACGACGCGGGCTCCAAGGACACGGAGCAAGGGTTTTGGCCTGGCGACCTGACGGTCCTGGCCAAGCACCACACCACTCCCCACGGCTCGCACAGCTTCGTCGTCGCCCACGACCGATCCATGACCTGGGGTGTTCCGGGCGAACCGCAGGTTGCCGCAATCATGGTCGCGCGGGATCTCAGCCTGAACACGTTCACCTTCGAGTCGAGCTATCACGCCACCGTGGCCTTCGCGCAGAACTGGCTGATCGAACGCGGCTGTCCACCCGAGCCGATCACTCAGGTCAGCGGGAACTTCATGAAGCCCGCCGACGATCTCAGTGTCCGGATCGAGCAGCAGATCCGGGAGTCGGGCACTCGCTACGAGGTCCTCGCCAGCCAGACCTCGGACTTCGACCCATGTGAGACGTGGACGCTGACCCGGGACTCCAGCGCTGCTCAGGCACCGATTCGGGTCTTCCTCGAAGAGGGCGACACGGACGCCCACACGTACACGATGCGCGAGGGCGCCTTCGCCGACGAGGAGGCCGCCCGGCACTGGCTGGACGACCGCACCAGTCCTCTGCCGCAGCCGCCGGAATACCGCGACGAGGCGGCCGCCCTCCGAGCCGGTGTTGCCCTCACCCGGTCGGCCGGTGTCTCCGCACTCCCGAAGGCCGGCCTCGATGCCCACCCCGTGCCGCCGACAGGCTCGGCCCGGCAGCAGGGTTCTCGGAGGTCGATGTGAGCCGCGCCCGCTTCGCCTTCGCCGCGCACCCGGACGCCATCGCGGACCTGCGTGAACTCCCCGACGAGATAAGGGACTTGGCGCTGCTGGAACTGCAGAATCTGGTCCACGGAAGCGACGACTGCCTGCCGCTGAAGGGCCGCCTCGCAGGTTTCCACAAGGTCTACGTCGATCCGTCCGTCTCCTATCGGATGGTCATCCAGTTCCGTCCGGCCCCGCCCACCTCGAACCACAAGCGCGAGATCTATCTCGTCGCCGCCGGCAGCCGACAGGACTACGAGGTCTACCGCTCGGCCCATCTCCGAACCTGCCCCCGCCAGGACACTGCGACAGCCTCCGCCACCGAGGCCCGCGTCCAGGCCGCTCGATCCCGTTCTCCCCACGCGGTCGATCAGCCGACGGCTGTCCTTCCATCTCGTCCAACGGCGGCTCAGCCCGCTGCCGCCGCTTCCCGAAAGGCTCCCCAGCGATGACCGCCAACCGCGCCCCCATGGCCTGTAGCGAACTGGCGGGCCTCCTCACCGATGCCGCACAGAGCGTTGCCGGGATCCTCACCACCGAGTACCCGACGGCCGTCAGCCGCTCCTACCTGCACCCCGTGTTGGGTGCGTTGTCCGCCGGGCCTCGGGTGGTCTGCGAGCTGAACGACTGGTTCGAAGGCTTCGTGGCCGACGCGCCGCTCCCCACCACGCCCGCGGGTCTCTTCACCCTGGCCTCCTACGCCTCCGCGTTGGGATGGCTCACCGAATCCCTCGCCGAACTGACCACCTCGGTCGACCAGATCTGCACGCGCGTGGGCATCCCCGCGCAACCGCCGGAACCGGCCTCGACAGCGCCCGCAGGCATTAAGGCTGACAGCGAGTCCGAATTCGCCTTCACCTCAATGGAGTTGGCCGCGATTCGCACCGCCGCCGAGGCTGCCGGTCTGCCGCCGGGCGACTACGTCGAGGTGCTCTCCGAGTCCCTGCTCGCGGCCTCCCGGATCACCGACGCCTGCATGGAGATCTCCAGCGGTCTCCTCGACGACGCCGCGTACGTCCTCGGCGAGGCGACCGCCTACGTCCGGATCGGCGACGGCCCCGACAGCCTGCCCACCCTGGTCCGTTCGTTGCTCGCCCGGATGGAAGCCGCCGAATGAACCCCCACGACGCGACCAAGCAGCCGGGCGCACACCTCGTCGCCGAGATGCTCGGCGTCGAGGACCCCTGGACCCTGAACATCGCCTACCGGCCGAGTGATCCGTTGTACCGCGCCGCGACGCTCGTCATCGGGGCCGCCCACGAACTCGACGAACTGCACGGCCGGGTGACTCGCACGACCCAGGCCGCTCTCGGGCTACTCGAACCCGTCGGACGAGGCGAATTCAACGGTTCACCCAGCTCGTACACACCGCTACGGTCCGCGGTCAAGCAGACCGGCCGGCTCGTCTCGGCGCAGAACGCGGCCTACGAGCGCCTCGTCCAGTCGATCTCCGCGTACCGCCGTCTCCTCCCCGAGCCGGACCCCACTCAGCCTTCACTCACAGAGGCACGCGACCTGAGCGGCGAACAGATCTCCGGCCGGGACGACGACTGGGCCATCGCGGGTGACCGCCGGCTCCGGGCCCTGGAAGCCGTCGAGGCCGGCGGACTGCGATTCCGCCAGAGCGCGCTCTACGGCCACACCTATCTCACCTACCGGCACGGTCAGAGCCCCAACCCGTTTGTCTGGGCCGAAACAGTCCAGCGGCTGGTCGCCGACGGGCTACTGGACCGGGACACCAGCGAGGGACTGTACCGGCCGGGACAACTCATCTCCCTCACCCCGAAAGGCGAGGCAGCCCTGCGAGACGCGCGCACGGCCACGCCGCGCGTCTCCGCCGCCCTCAACCGCAGCAACACCACGACGCTCCCCGGCACCACCGCCGACACAGCTGTCGTACCCGCACCAGGCGCGGCCACCAAGCCCTCCCGTTCCCGCTGATCCCCCTCCCCCCAGAAAGAACGTCCCCCATGCCCACCCCCGTACAGTCCTCCGCCTCCTCGATCGGCTCGGTCGACGCTCAGCGCGTAGAGGACGCGTTCTCCCTCATAGCGCCGAAGTGGACGACCTGGTCGGCGCAGACCCTGACGCAGCACGGTCGCCTGATGCGTGTGCGGGACGTCGCCGCCGGGCTCCCCTTCGTCAGCGAGCAGGTCGTCAGCAAGCGGCTGGCCCAGATGCACACGGACGGGCTGGTCACCCGAACCAACGACGGCCACGGGGCCCCGTACCAGCTCAGCGCCTTCGGTGAATCCCTGTCACCGGTGCACCGCGCCCTGTCGGACTGGTCCCAGAACAACCTCTCGCTCGGCAACGTAGCCGGAGCCGAACGCGTCGAGAACGCCGTACGGCGTCTGTTCCTTCGGCATTCGACCACCGTGATCCAGATCCTCGACGCGGGCACCACGCGGTTGGGCCACATCGCCGAAGCGGCTGGCCTAGACAGCAGCACAACCCGCCAACGACTCAGCCGACTTGAGGCCGACGGCCTGGTCGCCCGCACCGGACCGCGCCACGGCGACCCCTACGTCCTGACCGAGGCCGGACGGGCGCTGGGCCCCGTCTACGCAGCCGTCGAACACTGGAGCACCCCCTTCTCGTCGCCAAGGCACCCGTCGCCCCCGGCCCCCGCAGCCACCCGGACCCACACCGGCGTGCCGCTCGGGGCGGACGGCAACCGGACCACAGCGGCCCTGCGCCGGAGCACCGCCGCGCCGAGCGCCTTCTTCAGCCACGCACCGCAGCCGCAACCGCGGGTGCCGGCGTCCGTCACCGCGCGGTCGGCCGTCTCCCGAGCCCGGTGATCCGCGTGGCACCGAGAACCAGCCGCGCCTCCCCGTTGCCACGGCGCCCACGTGCAGTCCAGCAGCCCTCCCTCTGCGCGAAGGAGCGTCCCCCTCCTACGCCCCGGAACCCGACCATGAGCACCCAACTGCCCTACGACCAGCGCGATTCCGAGGATGTACTGGTCAGCCCCCGGTACCTGGCCGGCTCCAACGGGTCCGGAGAAGCCGGCTTCGCCCCCATCGCCCACTGGCCCCACCACCACCTCGACGAGGGCCCCTGCCAGCTCCTCGTCACCTCACCCGACCAGAGGATCCGTATCGGCTGGTTCGGCGACGACTTCGAGCTGTGGAAGATCACGGCATCCCCGGAGGCCGTCTCCGCGCCCCGCTGGACGGCGACCTTCAACCATGTCACCCCGGCCGAGATCGTCGCCGGTCTCACCACCGCCTTGGCAAACGACTACGCCGAAGCCGACCCCTACGAGGGCAACGGGCGCTTCCTGGCGAACCCCTCGCTGTACTGGGCCGACGCCGTCCGGCCGCTGACCGAAGCCGGCTGGCGCCGTGAGGCAGCCGAGCGCGGCACTGTCGAGATCGTTGCCCCCGACGGGCAGGCAGGCGTCCTGATCGACAACCGCCTCTCCGGCTGGGACAACGAAACCGTCACGCTGTGGGCTGGTCCACCGGGCTGGTGCACACGCGCTGAGGCCGTCTTCACCGCCCGCACCCCGTCCCACCTGATCGCCGCGACGGCAGCCGCCATGACCGATCCAGCCCAGGTGATCCGTGAGCGGCACCAACTCGCCCGCGAGGTCCAGCACTTGGTCACGCTCACCCCCGTCGGCCCGGCCGTCCCCCAGATCTCTCGAGCTCCGACCCCGCTCGACGTGCGCCGTACCGCTGTCGCCCAGGCCGTCCACCGCGCCGCACGCACCCCGCAGACAGCCGCCGACCTCCGGATCATGGCCGCCCGCAGCCGCACGGCGACGCCGACCCAGATCCGGTCGAGCAAGTCCGCGCAGAGCCCCGGGGCTCTGCCGCCGGCCATCTCGCCCGCCCAGCGCCACAGCCGCTGATCCTCAGGGCTCCGAGGCCACCTCTGACCGAAACAACACCCCCGAATGCGGGAGTTCCGCCATGCCCGACGCCACCGCACTCGACCAGGCGACCGCCATGATCGAGAAAACCTGGGGCCGCCCCATCGAAGACCTCGAACCCTCACGGTCCGCCGCCCCAACAACGACCCTCTCCTGCGCTCGGCCATGCACATCCGCTCGGCCCTGGTCATCACCGCCAACGCCGTGGCCGTGCATCAGGACCGTCTGCACGCCCTTACCCGGCCCGGCCACGTGCCGGCCTTCTATGAGTTGGAACGGATCACCAGCGCGGCGGCGGACCTTCGCGTCGCCCAAGCGGAGAGCCGTACGTCCCTGCAGGCCATCAGCCACGTGATCGAAGCGCGTGAAGCCGCCGCGACTGCGGACCGGGCCCCAGCAGTCCGACTGGCCCAGGCCGCTGTCGCCCGCTCCGCGCACGCTCCACGCGCCCTGGGCCAGTCGCCCGATCAACTCGCGCCTTCGGCCGTTGTCGGCCCGTCGGTGGCCGGGCTGGGGCCGCACCGCTGACCGGTCAGGCACCGTCCTCGTCACGGTGGGCAGCCCACGTACGGGAGCCCACCACGCGGGCCAGCTCATCGAACGTCAACTCGACGTGCCGCCCGTCCGCGATCCGGTCCTCCACCACCGCGCCCTCGTCCCACTGTCCGTCGGGCTGCGCACCGACAGCCCACTGTCCGTCGGCGACCATCACGATGTCGCCCACCGTCCACGGTCGCCCGGCGGCACGGATCTTGCGCTCCAGCCCGGCGCCGTCCCAGTGTCTGCTTGCCACCCCTGCTCCCCCTTCGTTCTGCGCGATCCGTCGCCGCAACCCACGTACGACAACTGCGTGCGTCGATCCATTCCCGGGCCACCGGCCAACAGTTGACGGCTGCCAGTTCGCCCACGGCAGACGTCGCGCCCCGGGAAACGACTACGTACTTCGCCATACCGCATGTCAACGTACAGGTGCTGGAAAAACTGCAGGTCAACGAAGGGATCGTCCAACCGTGACCGCCTCCGCCACCCACCTGCCCGCTGTCGTCCGCCCTGCCGTGGAAGAACACTGCCGGCTCTCCTCCGACCACTGCGCGGACCAGGTGCTCGAACTCCTCCACGCCCTCGGCTGGACCGTCGTCGACACCCCGCAGGCCAACGTCCACGCGACGAGCCCCGACGGCCGCGTCTACGTCGGCTGGCTCCCCGAAGACCCCACCGCCTGGCAGCGCGGCATCGTCTGACAGGTCCAGGTACAGCCCGCCGAAGGCGAGCCGTGGGTCCAGGAGTTCGGGCGCCACACCCCTTCCGAAGCCGTTGCCGGTTTCCTCACCGCGCTCAGCGCCACCCCCAGCCACTGACCGCACTGCCGCCCCCTCCCGGAAGGCCCCCTTGGCACACCGCGCCCCGCTCACCAACCACCACGCCGACGGCACGATCTGCCCGGCGGACCACAAGCACACCAGCTCCGGCAAGCCGCTCCACCCCGACTGCCCCGGCCGCGCGTACACACAGGCCATCTGCTCGTGCGGCGACTGGGAGATGAAGCAGCCCGGCAAGGGCTACGTCAACGAGTGCCGCAAGCGACACCTCGCCAGCCACACCCAGGGCCCGAAGGTCCTTCGCGATCTGCTTCGCCTCGACGGTTCCTGACACACCATCACCAGCTCCGCCCTGCCATCCCGGACCGCTCCACCGGAGGTTCCATGCCCCACTACCTGACCGTCGGCCACCTGCTCCGCCAGCTCCAGAACCTCGACCCCAACCTGCCGATCCGCCTCGCCATCAACCCCGACTTCCCCTTCACCCACTACGTGGGAGCCGAGGTCGTCGCCCGGGACGGCAAGGCATTCATCGCCGACGACGGCCAGGAGGACTACCTCCCGATCGCGGTCAGCGATGCCCTCACCTGGGCCTGACCAGTCCCACCAACACACCCCGGAGGCCCCTATCCCGTCGCAGCCCCACCCTTCACATCTCCTCTCGCTGCACCGCCTCGCCGTACAACCCATACCGAGCGGCGCACGCGGCGCGCTGGTCCAGCGCGTCTCCGCCCTCCCCGACGGACCACTCGACGTCACATGGCTCCCCGCCGAAACCCCGAGACTCCCCCTCGGCCGCATCCGCCTGCACTGGGAACCAGCCTCCCTCGCAGGCTGGGACGTCACCGCCCACCTGGGCCTCGCCACCACCGAGGTACATCTCGCCTCCTGGCCCACCGCCCCGGACGACTGGCCGCATCTGGTCCGCCCCACCCTCCACGAGGTACTCGGCCTGTGCGCCGCCCTCACGGTCGCGACCGCCGCCCTCGACCTCTCCAATCGCCTCGCCCAGGTCTGACCGAAACCGCAGAAGGCCGCCCCACGCCAAGCAGGCAGGGGCGGCCTTGCCGTACGCCTGTTCGCCGATGGACAAGGAAGGCTCAATGGTCGGCGGTCCGCCAACCCTCGGGATAGCCGAAGCTCGTCACTGCCGGCCGAGAAGTCCAGCGTAGTCCCCTCCAGCACGAGATCGCTCCATCCGCCTGACCGGCTCCCGTGCCCGCCCGTAGGCTGCGGTCATGACGTCCGACTCGCCGATGCCATCCCCGCCGTTCCCCTCGCCCGACAACGGTGTGCTCCGGGTGGTCGTCGGCAACGCCATCGCGTCGGTCCGCAACGGCGAAGCATCGGTGGAGGAAGCGATCCTGCATGCGGCCGTCCACGGCTGGTACGAAGGCCATATCCAGGGCGAGGACGCGTGCCCCGGCTGCGACTTCCGGGGTGGACTACCCAAGCAGGGCAACCGCACCTGAGCGCAGCTAGATTCCGGAGCCCGCACCTCGGCCAATCGTCCGCGCGACCCGCCGCACCAGTGTGGTCGGCTTCAAGTTCCGTTCCACCCGGAGCAGGTAGCTGACAGGCGAGCCCGAGAGCTGAGCATCTCGCGTCTCCGCCGTGGATTGGCGCAGAGTTGCGGCCGCGACCGCAAGGGCTCCTGTGGCGATCGGCACGTTGCCTACCCAACCGCTCGCCGCAGCGGCGAGAGCAGGCACTTCGAACTTGTAACTCAGCGCGCTGTAGAAGGTCTTGAGGTGGAGGCCGTTCATGGCCTTGCGCAGTTCCTCAAGCGGCACCGCGATGCTCTCGTCGAACTGCAGCCGAAGGTGGTGCTCGAAGGCCGCCCGGTCTTCGATGCCGGCCACGTGCTCTCGGAGATCCGCCGCAGCGTTGTCGACTGCTTGGGTGAAGGCATTGAATTCCGCGCAATGGTCCGTACGCAGTTGGATGATCTTCGACACCGGTACCGATCGCAGACCGTCCGGGAGCACGCACTGCACGGCCATCAGCCCGAGGCGTGTTGTCTCGTCGGAGATTGCCGGCCGGGGCGCCTCGCCCAACAGGGCGGCGGCGATCCGGTCACTGTCCCAGCCGTCCGTCGCGCTGTGGGAGGCCACCTGGTCTGTGATCGGCGCGTACCGCGTACGGCGGCCCAACTCCTCGGTGAGGACGCACTTGTAGATCCAGGCCAGGACCGGGTCCATGGCCAGCCACGTCACATCCGATGATCTGGCAATGCGCGACCGGAAGGCCAGCACGGCGAGACCTGTACTGCGTAGGGCATCCGCCAACCGCGCGTCTACCTCGTACGGGTAGAGGCCGGCGAGAGGCCGTTCGTCGCGCGGAAGCGTTCGCAGGTCGCCGGGTGGTGTCGGCTCCGCGTTGACGATGCGCGCTCCCATACGCGGCTCAGCGAGGTGCCCGTTGTGTGAGGAGAAGGGCCGGGTGTCGGCGGTTGCCAGAAACCGCTGTTCCAATTCGGGGCCATGGTCCTCGACGGCCTTCAGGAAGGCCGGGGTAACAGCGGCGGCGGCTTCCGCAGGGTCCACGTCGGTGATGAAGTCCAGCCCATCTCGTAGGGCCTTGACCATGTCCGGATCGGCGACGGGGAACCCGGACGGGACTACTCGGGCAAGGCCCGGCCAGTAGAGGGCGGCAGCCTTGATCCACTGCTCATTGCGAAAGTGCACGTACGGGTAGTAGAGGCCAATCCGCTGCACCGCTGCCCTTTCGCCGCACCCTGTCGGCCTCACCAGATGTGTCCGGGGCCGACAGCATGCTACGCAAGCGGTTACACCCTGGCGCTCGGAACCAACTACCCCCAGTGGTTTCCTTGTTACCGCAAAACAAGGGTCAGCAATCGATGTAGCTGTGGGCGGGGTTGAGGGTGGTTCCGTGGATGTCGAAACACTTGGTGACGGCCCAGTCCTAGGTAGTCGCAGAGGAACGCGGTGCGTACCGCCCGTCCGAGTTCCTCGATCGCCCTGTACATGGGGTGCTTGGGCCCGCCTCAGGTGAAGCGCCGCAGGACCTGCTCGGCCTCGGCCGTGCCCAGGCGCAGCGCGGTAGTGTACTCCACGATCTGGTCGTATTGCTGGGCAATCAGGTCCCAGTCGATCGTCTTGCTCGACAGCACCGGCGTCAGGTTCGGCCAGGTGTCATCCTGGCCAGCCGCCGGACGGTACAGGCGTGCGGAGCCGACGTTCTTCAGCCTCGGTGGCTACGGCGGCTTTCCTCGGCTCCACCGAGGCGTCTCCAAGCGGCCCCAATCTGTGAAGATCCGTGCTCGTGAAGGCGGCCTGAAACTGACTCACTTGGCCCCCGCGCTGGTCACTCACGGAGCCGATTCAGGCCGTCCCAGCCCAAGCTTCACAAACTAGGGCCTGCTGGAGGCGCCGCGGTGGAGCCAGGGAAAGCCGCCGTAGCCAGATGTGGATCTTCAGAGCCCGGGAGAGCAGCTGGTAGCTGCTTGGGGGTGCTGTTGGGGCCCGCAGGGGCGGAGTCGCGTTGGCGGGAGGGCGAACACGTCGGCCGGAGGGCTGTTGGTGCGCTTCCCACCGGAGTCGGGGCCGATCGACCTGCTACGGCACTCGCGTCCTCTAGGGTGTGATGACCGAGAGCGAGCCTGCGCCTGAGCCCGAGCCCCAGTTGGTCACGTAGACCCGGTTATCCCGGGACACCGCCACCGCCAACGGGTCATCGCCAACCACGATGGGACGACCCACGGTGCGGTTGGTCGCCGTGTCGATCACCGACACCGATCCCAAGCCCGAGACCGAGCCTAGGTTGGGGCCTGAGTTGGTGACGTAGGCCAGACGCCCATCCGGGGACACCGCCACCCCCCATGGGTTATGACCAACCGCGATGGGACGACCCACGGTGCGGTTGGTCGCCGTGTCGATCACCGACACCGATCCCAAGCCCGAGACCGGGCCTAGGTTGGTCACGTAGACGCTGCGCCCATCCGGGGACACCGCCACCCCCACCGGGTCATGGCCAACCACGATGGGACGACCCACGGTGCGGTTGGTCGCCGTGTCGATCACCGACACCGATCCCAAGCCCGAGTCCGAGTCCGGGCCTCGGTTGACCACGTAGACCCTGCGCCCGTCCCGGGACACCGCCACCCCCCGCGGTTTCTTGCCGACGGGGATGGGGTTGCCTATGGTGCGGTTGGTCGCTGTGTCGATCACCGACACCGATTCCGAGCCGTCGTTGGTCACGTAGACCCTGCCATCCCGGGAGACCGCCACGGCCGACAGGGTGTCGCCGACGGGGATGGGGTTGCCTATGGTGCGGTTGGTCGCTGTGTCGATCACCGACACCGATCCCGAGCCGTCGTTGGCCACGTAGACCCTGCGCCCATCCCAGGACACTGCCACCCCCGCCGGGCTATAGCCAACCACGATGGGACGACCCACGGTGCGGTTGGTCGCCGTGTCGATCACCGACACCGATCCCAAGCCCGAGCCCGAGGCGGTGCTCGAGTTGGTCACGTAGGCCCGACGCCCATCTGGGGACACCGCCACCCCCGCCGAGCTATAGCCAACCCGGACAGAGGAAACAGAAAAGATGGCTGGCCCGTCTCCGCCTGCAATGGCTAGCACCACGAGCGCTAGCACCACTCGTGTTATGAGCCGGGCCCGTCGGCGTCCAGGCCTCCACCGGCCGGGTCGTAGCCAGGCCGCGCCATCATGTGGTCGCGGGCCCAGAGCTGTGCCGGGCGGTTCATCCAGGCCGGCTGGCGGCGTGGACCCCGTCGGTGGAGGGGTGAGCTGGGTGTGCGTGGTAGCCACCGGCTGCGAGTGCGCTGCGGCCGGGCCCGGCGGGGCGGAAGAGGTCTGATCGTCGTCGGTCAATGCCGCTGTGGTCGGGGGCATCTCTTCTAGGGCCACGGTTTGTGTAGGAGCCGGTGGTGTCTGCACCTCAACTGCTGGCTCCGTCGCTGGTGCGTCGGTCGGTGGGGTCTCCTGCACCTGCGGGGCTGGGATCTCGGGAATACGTGGTGAAGTCGCCTGCATCCTCGCATTCGCCGCGGACGACACGATTCGACTGTCATCTTCCGTGAGCCGCTGGTACTCGCTGGTGACGCGCTGGCGTACGAGGTCGTTTCCGATCCGGTACAGGTGATCGAGTGCGTCCAGGGCAGCGAGCCGGTCGACGGCGATTGGGCTGTTGAGCGAGTGGCGCAGATGGGTTGGCAGGGACCAGTTGACGTTCCGGGCGATGATGATGCGGCCCTCGACGTTGTCCTGCTTCTTCGGGCGTTGCTGGGGTATCTCGTCGACGACGCGGTCGTGGACGTAGCTGTACAGCTCGTCGAGGGTGATGTCTCCGTCGCCGTCGAGATCGGCGCTGCCGTCCCGCAGGCCCTCTACCAGGTAACGGGTGAACACCGACTGTGCGGCTGTGCCGTGTGGCTGGTTCCCTTCGAAGGAGTACTGGGTGGCGTCGGACGCGGTCAGCACGGTCCGTCCCCGGCCCTGGAACCGTTCCAGCGCGTGCACGTCGGTGTCGGCCTTCGCGAGGCGCCCGGCCGGGAAGGCGCCGCTGTAGCAGCAGTCGAGGATCAGTACCTTCTGCCGGGACGTGCAGCCGGACATGGCCTGGTCGATCTGCTCGGCGGGCAGCGACGTGAACAGCAGGCTGTCGCGCCGGGTATTCGTCATCGCCAGATACAGGCGGCCGTCGTCGTCCTTCAAACCGTGGCCGGTGAAGTACAGCAGGGTGAGGTCGTCACGCCGCCGGTCGCGGTACAGGTCAGCGATGGCCTCGCCGACCCGGTAGTGCGGCTCGTTGATCAGCGTGGTGACCTCGAACCCCGCGATGTCAGGGTCTTGCAGGACGGCCGCGAAGGCCCCCGCGTCGTGCGCCGGCGCGGTCAGTCGCCTCAGCCCGTCGTCCTGGTAGTCGTATGTGGCGATCAGCAGCGCCAGCCGGCGACCCATGGCTACCCGCCGCTGTGGCGACGGATGTAGGCACTGACCAGCTCTCGCCGCTCGTCGGCCGAGGCCTGCTCCAGTTCGATCGTGTCATCGTCGATGGTCAGCGAGACGCGATGCCGCGCAGACTGCCGGCCGAGCCAGTCACGCAGCGTCTCGACGAGTGCGGTTAGTACCCCACCGGACGCGCTTAACGCCACGACGACTGCCCCCACCGTGACCGCATCGGCACCCTTGGCGCCGTCGGGAGCCGTTCCGACGGCAGCGGGCCCCACCGACTCGACGTCCAGGTCGGCGATCTCGGCCCGCAATTGGCGCGTCAGGCGCTCCGCAACCTCGGGGTCCAGTTCGGGATCGGACGCGACGCGCAGCCGCACGTTCACCACGTCAACCACCCAGCCCCCTCATGACCACAGTTTCTGGAATCCTCGCCCCACATGAGTCCCCCGATTGCGAAGTGTTGCCAAATGTACCCACAGTGTGACGGTCCCCGGCTGCCGACGGCAGCCCTTCGCAACTACTTACTCAATCGGAAAGACTGGCCTCTACCTGAAGGGCGGGTACTCAGGCCGGTGAAGGGCCCGAACCTGCGGCTCGCCTGGTGACCGCGCCTGATTCCGCCCGTTCCGGGCTGGCTGCGGGGCGAGCCCTACGGGGCGATGAGACCGTTCTTCCTGTCCGGATATACCGACAGGGCGTAGCCGGTGGCGGAGAGGGTGGCGGAGAGGGTGGACTGGCCGAAGAGCTCCATCAGGCGGACGGGGTCGGCGCTATGGCGCGCCTCGTCGACAATTCGGTCCAGGCGCAGGCCGACTCGTTGGAAGAGCTGCTGGACCACACCGGCGCTGATGGGCGGACCGGAGTCGTCGACGGCGGTGTAGCGGGTGACGAAGAAGTAGGGGTTGGAGCTGTCGGGCCAGCGCCGGTGGCGCTGGAGTTCCCACGCTGTGGCGAACAGGTCGCCGTCGCCGACGACTTGGCGGGGCAGCGGGTATACCCCCTCGACCATCTCCTCGGCGAGCAGGGGTGCGCCGGCGGCGATGCGCCCGACGAGCGGTACGTGGACCCGCGCTTCGCTCTTGCCGTCCAACTCGGGCGCCCACGCGGGCCGGACCCGGTAGGCGCGGGGACAGTGCGGGTCGCGGTAGAGGACGCCTTTGCTCTCCAGAGCCATCAGTTGGTGTGCGACGGACGAGGTGCTGGCGAGGTGTACGGCCTGGCCGATCTCGCGCATCGACGGCGGATTGGCTACGGCGGCTTTCCCTGGCTCCACCGCGGCGCCTCCAGCAGGCCCTAGTTTGTGAAGCTTGGACTGGGACGGCCTGAATCGGCTCCGTGAGTGACCAGCGCGGGGGCCAAGTGAGTCAGTTTCAGGCCGCCTTCACGAGCACGGATCTTCACAGATCGGGGCCGCTTGGAGACGCCTCGGTGGAGCCGGGGAAAGCCGCCGTAGCCAGCCTCGGCACCAGGTTGAAGCCGAGCATGTGGGCGAAGGCGAACCCGACGATGGACGCCCCGTGGGTGTCGGCGTACTGCCGGTCGATCTCCACGTCCGTGCAGTGCGGTAGCACGCCCTGCTTTTGCGTTGGGGCCCGCACCATTCGGCACGGGCCCCACGCAACAACTACGACGTCATGAACGCAGGCGCCTCCAGAGGAACCAGCACAGCGTCGCCGCCGCCACCTGCGACAGGGTCATAGCTGGGGACAGCCCAGCACCGACCCCCAGCGCAGCGGAGTATCCCGCCGCGTAGGACCCGGCCAGGGCAAGATCCACCCGCTTCGACTCTTGTGGTCCGTCACCAGGACTTGACGACGGAGTGATACTGGACATGGGTCGACTTTCCTCCTTCACATGGTGGGTGTTGATCTGCCGCCGCCTTCAGTGCTTCTTTCCAGGGATTCGCTGAGGCGGCGGAGCTGTGTCGAGACCGGGGCGAGGCGGCCTGGCGGTCTAGCTGCGTGGCATCGGGCTGGGGTTCATGGCCCCTCCGCCTGTTCGGACAAGAGATGCCCGAAGGCACGCTCAAGGTTCGTCACCCGCTCCTCCAGAGTCAGCTTCTTCGGGTGCCTCTCGCGCAGGTCGACAGCGTCATCGGGCAGCTGGTGGTTGAGGCCTCCAACGCTGTGGCGTTGGGTTGATTCTTGGTGTCGCGACCACTCGGCGAGGAGTCTGAGCGTGTATGTGCGGACATCAGGGTCGCGATGCCTGCTGCACGTGTTCAGAAGCGCAGCGCGGTCGAGGTCGCTTAGTTCGTGCTGGCTGGCGACGCACGCTGCCGCCAGCCAAGCCTTGGTCGACTCGCTCGTGTCGGAGGAGAGTGGTGGCACCAAGTGCGAGAGACGGGTGGCGCGGTACCAGTTGGCCTGGCGCTCTCCGTCGGCGTTAGCGTCGGGGGAGCCGGACAAGGCTGCCGTCGCGTTGTTCAAGTCGGCGAGCAGGGGCTGCCGTTGCACAATCTCATTGGCACCCTGCCAAGCCTCCTCCAGTTCGGAAGACGCCAACAAGAGTTTGCTAAAAGCGGGGCCGTCAGAGGGGTCATAGCGGGGGTCAGCCTCGGCCGACTCTCGCCACTTGCCGACTGTCGTGCCCCAGCGCTTCTGGGCGGCGGACTTCGACACGCCACCGAGAACCTCACCGATGACCTCCCAGGACGTCCCCTTAGCCCTCTCGGTGATGACGGCCTTCTCTAGGAGGGCCTCCGCCGCGCTGACCAACTGGGCTGCCTGGGTAAGCAGTTGGCCTGGGGGGCGGTTTGCGGCCCCCAGGCGCGGATGAGTGTCTGCCTCCTCCGGGGAGGCCGATTCGTAAGGCATACCCAAAGCATGACGCTGGCGCTACGAAACGTCAACTCACCCTCTACGTAAGGTTTCCCTATGCTCGACTCGCCCGTGCTGGGGGGTAGATCGAACCGGGGCGAGGCGGCACAAGCTAGCAGGGTCGCGGCCCAAGCGAGTTGGACCTTGCAGGGGCGGGGCCAAGGCCCGGTTCGAGGTCGTCGTCACCACCGGCGGACGAGAGAAGGTGTTGTTCTCCTCGGCGAGCAAGCCGACTGCCGAGACAGTCGGCAAGCGCGACGCTGGGAGCACCACCGCGAACTCTGGCCGAAGAATGCGACGGGGATTTCCGGAACGACGAGTTGATACGGACTGTGGCGAGCCCTCCTCGACCGGGCCCGCCACGGCAACTCGCGCGACACATGCATTTCCGCCAGTCAGCGATCGTCTTCTCCAGGAGGGATGCGAGGTTCCTGGAGCTGCTCGTCGATCTTCTTGGCAGCTGCATCGCCACGGCGCAGTCCCTCAAGGAGGGCGAGGAGGTCGGTCGACTGTGGCAAATCAAGGTGCGTTAGGGCTCGGGCGAGGAGCTGATTCGCTTCGGACAATCCGTCGTACATCCTGGCCAGTGCGTTCTCCAGGTCCCTCGTCGTTCCGGAACTCAACGCGGGCGGGAGGTGAGGTAGGTCGTCAGGCGAGATCGGTGTAAGCGCCATTCCACGGAGAACCGTGACCCCTTTCTCAGGTGCCGTAGAGCTGACCAGCACGCGCGTCTCCCAGGCCCAGCTGACGAGCGAGATCGGGATGTCAAGCTGCGGTGTGGGCAGGTAGCCCGAGAACAGCCAGCGAGCCGTCGCTGTGTACCACTTGTGCCCAGCGATCTCCCAGCCGCGGATGTCGGTGACGGAGCGCAGTGCGACGGAGAGAACGTTAAAGAAACGTCCAGAGGCGGGAACGGTGACCAGGCGCTGCCCTGCCTGGACGGCCGTAGCCAAGAAGGACCGTTTGTCGGTTCGGTGTAGGGATCGAGTGACAGTCTCACCCGCAGGTGGCTTGGCCAGGACGCTTTGAACGTCGTCCTCGGGAGCCTCGATTTCGGTCGCGAATCTGGAGACCACGCCGTCGAGCGAGGTGAAGACGACGAAATCCTCCCCGAAGTCTTCTACATCTTCATTCAAGGGAGGCTTGAGGCATGTCCTGGCACTGTCGCTGAAGAAGTCACCGTCGTTGGTCACGAAGTAGACGGTTTCCTGAGGGTGCTCGCGTGCGTATTCGACGGCGGTGAGCCAGATCGCGGCATCGCGGGCCCCGGTCTTGGTGTCGCTGTTGCCAACCCCTTTGCAGGGGGCGATCAGGTTCGCTTCGCGGAATAGAGCCTGCTCGTAGGCGGTCTTGCTGGGATTGAGTTGTTCCGCCACATCGGCGTACCTCATGCGCCAATAGTCCCGAACCCGCGCGGCGGGAGTCCGTATCGGGCGCTCCACAGTGGCCCAAGGGGAGGCCTTGCGCAGGGTTGCCATGGCAGCGGCAGCGGCCTCGTACTTTTGTCCGTAGCGCAGAGCCTCTTGCGCGGCGAGTTCCTCGAACACCACCCACGGTGCAGCGACCCGCTCGACGCCCGAGGCTCGGATCGTACGGAGAAGATCGGCTTCCGGGCCGCGTAGAGACACGCCCTTGAGGATGTTCGCATCAAGGATGATCACTGTCGTCCGCTCCGTCCCCCGAGCACATCATGAGAGATCACTCTTCCAGGACATCGAGCCCGCTGGTATCCGTTTGTCGCATCTAGGGACTGCCAGGCAGTCTTGTGCGCCGGGTGCATCCGCGCCGAGAAGGCAGAGCGGATTGCGGCCGCGCAGCAGGCCGCCGCGGAGATCGAGGCCCTCGCCGCCACCGTGCGCGGCGACGACCCCGAGCCCGCCAAGGAGACCGTCACCGCCGCCGCGGTGGTCAAGAACCGCGCCTCGGACCTGTCCCGCGTCCGCGCCCACCAGCCGCGCACACTGCCCTCCGACCCGAACCCGCGCCCGGAGATCACCTCCTCCGTCGACGTCCCCGGCTACCAGCCGGGGAAGGCCGTCGACATAGCCGCCGTCACCGAGGGCATCATCCGCCGCGCGAACGCGTTGAAGCCAGCCGGTGAGGCTGGGGCCCCGCGAGGGGAGAACGTAGGCCCGTTCGACTGGGTCCACCTTTCTGGGCGTCCGGCCGGAAAGACGACAGAAGCCCTCAAGGACTGCGCGGGGGGGGCTTCTCTCCTCGGTCAGGGCTGCGCTTGGTGGTATCGGGCGGCTGTCGGCAGGACTGGCCCTACTCCAGGTAAGTGCCGGCGAAGGCTCCATCGAATCCGAGCGCGGCGAGGCCCTGCTCGACGCTGGGGTATGTCGTCCCGTCCGGGATGGCGATCAGGGCTTCAAAGTCGGTGCGGCTGATCTCGGGTTCGAGCCACTGGTTGCTGCAACGGCAGACGATCCAGACGTTGCGGCTGTGGTTGATGAGCAGCCAGTCGCGTCGCGCGCGGCAGGCCGTGCACATCACGGGGATCCCGCGCAGGGCGAGAGCGCGTGGGTGGCTGAGGCAGCGCGTCGCGCCGGGGCCGCTGGGCGGCTGCGTCTCGTACTCAAGTTGAAGCAGGGGATCGGTGCCAGCGGGGACGACGGGGGTCGGCTCTGCGGGGCGGTGGGTGGATCTGGGCACGAGCGTCATCTCCCGGTCGAGGGCCTTCTTTTCATCCGTAACAGCTGATGGAACCGGCTGTCCAGGGGTTTCGTGGCATCGGGCGGCCTGGTGAGCGGCCTGTCCGACTCTGGTCAGCGGCGTGGTGGGCGGTCGCGTGGGTCGGAGGTAGTGGTGGGGCGGGCTGCGGGCGTGGGTGTCGTCCGGGTGCTGGTGTGGTTGGTCGAGGTCCTGGGGTGGCCGGTGTCGGCGTGCGGGCGGTGGGTCGCTTCGACGGGATGAGCGGGGAGTTGGGCGAGGCGGCGTAGGCGCCAGACCAGGACGTCGTTCACGTCGTCGGCGGTGTCGAGTTCGCGCAGGTCGATGGCCTCCTGCAGAAGGGTCTTGGGGTCGTAGCCCGCGTGCTCGGCCTGGGCGAGGGTGGCGGCCAGGGCGTCGGTCTTCGTCGGCGTGCTGTCTGCCCGCAGTCCACGCTCCGTCAGGGCTGCGTGGATGGTGGTCTCGTGGGTTCGGCGTTCAGCTTCGGGCAGGGCATGTCCTTGGTCGTGCAGTGTCTGCATGGGTGTGGCGGCGGCCTGGCGGTAGGCGGCTCGTAGGTGCTCGGCGGTCTGTCGGGAGGCGTGGGCCTGCTGGGCGTGGCCGCGTGCGGAGTGCCAGCGGGCGGCGGCGAGGGCGACGAGGACCAGGGTGGAGACGAGCATGGCGGTGGTGCCGCCGTCCTCGCCTCGGCCGAGAGCGTTGCCGGCCTGGATGATCCCTCGGGCCGCCGAGCGGATGGCCTGGGTGTCGGCGTGCTCCGCTCGGATGTGGCTGCGGGTGGCGCGCTCGAAGGCGCGGGCGGCGGAACCGAGTTCGGCGCGGGTGGCGGCCGGGGAGGTCTGGGCGACTGCGTCCAGGAGTTCGCCGAACCCTACGAGTTGGGCTGTGGCTTCATCGTCGTCGGTGTCGAGCAGGATGGCGGCGCGTTCGGCGATGGCGGTGGCGTTGCGTCGTTCGCGGGCGGGCCGGGACCAGTCCGGTCGGCCGCTGGTGGTGGCCGAGGGTGTGGTCGGGTCGGTGGTGCCATCGGCCAAGCGCAGCCGGATTTTGGGGAGTGAGAGGTCGGGGGCGAGGGTGGAGCCCGCGAACCAGATGGGCTCGCGGTCGCGGTTGCGGTCGCCAGGGAGTGCGACGTTGTAGCCCAGGGCATCGCCGGACGGGGCGTATCGGATCTTCACGCGCAGGCCCGCCTCGTGCAGCCGGGTGAGGAACTCCTCTTCGGTGGCGGCCCCGGCGAGGGCGTGGCGGACGGCTTCGCGGAGGGTCTCGCGTGGGGCCTCGGGGCGGCCGGCGCGTTCGGCCTTGAAGCGTTCGGCGCTGGTGGGGGTTTTGGCTCCGGTGCCGTCGCCGGGCTTGAGTCGACGCAAGCCCAACTCCCGTTCGATGCGGCGGCATTCGGCCTGGGCCTTCTTGAAGTCGTAGTTCATCCTGGGGCGGCGCAGGTCGCCCCGGACCATGGTGGCCAGTATGTGGATGTGGTCGTCCGCGTGCCGTACGGCGACCCAGCGGCAGCCGTCGGGATCGCCTTCGGGGGCGAGGTTGACGGCGTGGACCAGGCTGCGGGCGACGGTGTTCCATTCGGCGTCGGTGAGGGTCCGGTCGCCGGGGTCGGTGCGGACCGAGCAGTGCCAGACGTGCTGGGCAGGAGTCTTGTCGCCGAGCTGGTTGACGCGCAGGTCCAGTGCGGCGGTGAGGCGGGCGAGGGTGACCTTGGGGTCGAGGTCGGGGCTGGTGTCGCGTCCGGGGTCGGGGGCGAAGCCGTCCCAACTCCCCACCAGGTGGGGGTCGATGTGTTCGTCGCGTTTGCCGGGACCGTACAGGTAGACGAGCAGGCCGTGGGTGCGTGAGCCGCGCCGGATCTTGGGGACCATCAGAGTCGCTTCTTCACCAGCACGTCGGCCGCGTGGTCGAGACGGGCCAAGAGCCGGATCAAGGTCGTGAGGGCGAGGTCAAGTTCGCCGGGGCGAGGCTGGCCGCCGGCGTTGTAGACGTAGGCGATCTGGTTGATGTTGTTGCCGATGCGGGAGAGGGCGGTACGCAGGGCGGCCAACTCGTCGATGGCGGTGTCGAGTTGTTCGTTGCTGTGGAGAGTGGTGGAACCGCGGGCAGCGGCGAGGGCGGCTGCGGCGAGGAATCGGGCGACGGTGACGCCGCGCTGCGTAGCTGCGGTGACGATCTCGGCTTTCTCGGTGTCGGAGAGGCGGGTGGTGGTCTTGCGGGTGCGCTCGCTCGGGTTGCGGCTGCGGCGGCGGGGTTTGCGGTCGGGGAAGGCGGGCGTGCTCGGGCTCGGCTGGTCTCGCTGGTCGGCTTCTCCTCCTGTGACCTGCGCCCCCTGGTGCCGGTCGTCCGGTTGGTCCCCGTGCGCCCTCGCTCGGGGACCAGCCGGACTCCCCCCGCCCTCCTGGGCGGGGGCAAGTGCGTACGACGGGCCGTAGGACCGTCGTAGGCGACAACTTGCTCCGCCGAGAGCCGTGTTGGGGTCACGCTGCTCTCCGGCCGTGGTGACCACCGGGTCGTTGGCGGTCACCGGCGTGTCTCCGGATTCTCCTGCCGGATTTCGCGGACGAGTTCCTCGATCCAGTCCATGGCCAGGACCGGGTGGTGCAGGGTCCAGGGGCGGCTGTCCCGGGTTCGTTGCACGGTCCAGGTGGTGTCGGGGCCGGACTGGGCGCGGTGGAGGTGGCCGTGCTGGTGCAGGACGGTCAGCCAGGAGTCGACCTCGGCGGGTGTGGCTGGGCGGGTGCGCATGAGGTGTGCTCCGGTTCCCTTCTGGAGGATGTGGGGTGCGTGTCCGGGGGCGGGTGACCGGCTGGGGCGTGCGGTTCGGTCACCCGCTTCGTGGTGTCCGGTCAGTCCCGGGCGGAGGTGACCGGCTGTCCGTGCTGCTCGCGGAGCTGGGCCATCAGCGCGGTCAAGGTGTCGCTGGAGAGCGGGATCTGCTGACCTCGGATCGCCTGGGCGACCACCTTGCGGGTCAGCTTGTCCTCGGCCCTGACCGCCGACCGGGCGATCTTCAGCAGCTCCTCGGTGTCCGGGTCGGACCGCCGGTCACTGGTTGTCCGAGTGCCCTGGTCAGTCACCGGCCGCGAGGTGACCGAGCGGGCGGTGAGCGGCGGGAGGAAGTCCTGGCTGCCAGTGACCGACGGCGCGTTGTCCGGCTGACCGGGCAGGTCAGATCCCTCGTAGGGCTGCTCGCGGTATGGGGTGACCGGGTTGCTGCTGTCCGCCGGGACACCGTCGTCGGTCAGTGACCGGGAACCCGGGGCCTGCTTGTCGAGGGACGGTCGCGGCCGGTTGGTCAGGGCAGTGACCGGCTGCCCGGCGCTGACCTGACCGGCCTGCGGCTCGTGCCGACCGACTCGGTCGGTCCGGGTGACCGCGATGTCCTCGGGCCGGTCAGCCTGACCGAGGTGACCGGTCTGACCGAGGTCTTCGCGGTCAGTGCCCTTGACCGGGCCCCGGGCGATGAGGATATAGAGGTGGACCGCGCCGGCCAGCGCGAGCGGGGCAATGGTGGACAGCACGGCGACCACCGTGTCCCCGAGGCGGAGCCCGGTGGCTGAGCCCGCTTCCTCGTTGAGGCGTACCGCGTGGAGCGCGTTGGCCCAGATGCTGGCGGCGGTGGCCGTGCCGAAGAGCGTCCAGACGTAGAGCCGGGCGCGAAGGGGTGCGTCGCGCAGGACCAGGAGCGCGCGTATGCCGTAGGCGATGAAGCCGTCGATCGCCAGGGGGAAGAGGTAGGTCAGGAGCCCGCGGACGTGAATGGCGACGGCCATCTGCTGGAGGGCGTCGTACGACAAGGCACATCCCGCGCCGCCCAGGGCAATGACGACCGCGCGGTCCCAGCCGGTGATGTACGCCGTCCTCGGCGCGCTCGTGTCGTTCACGCCGCCGTCCCGAAGTCGTCGCGGTCCAGGCGATCCTCGTCGGTCTCGTGGGGCGGGGCGGTCGCCGGAGTCTGGTCAAGGTCTCGATTGCGCAGAGCGCGGCGAATCTCGCGGTACTGCTTCTGCGCGTGCTCCTCGGTGATCTTGAGGAGCCAGGCCAGGCGTTGTTCGGTGAGCCCGTGGTGGTAGGCGGCGTGGACGACAGCGGTGCGCTCGTCCCTCGTGAGGTGGACGTCGCGTCCGACGATGGTCTCGTTGACGCGGCTGTAGTCGAGGCGGTGGGCGAGCTTCGCGTGCAGCGGCCCGCGCTCCTCCTCGGTCAGTCCGCCCCGGATGCCGTCGGTGTCACCGTTTTCCAGGGCGGCGTCCAGGCAGGTGCGGCGGACCGGGCACTGGCCGCACAGTGACTTCGCGGCTGTGATCTTGTCGGTCTCGTCGGGCTCGGGGAAGAAGATCTCGGGGTCCACCGGGTTGTACTCGGTGCTCTGGCAGACAGCCTGGTCCTGCCAGGTGTGGTCGCCGAGCGACCGGTGGCGGGCAGGGCTGATCGTCGTGGTGGTCATGCGGGTTGCTCCGATCGCTCTCCGCGCGCAGGGGCGTCGGCGGAGGGGTGCGCTGGGTCGGGAGGTGCATGGGGCGGCGCGCTGAAGGCGCGGCCTGCGGCGGGTCAGGCTGTGGTGCGGAGGCGTCTGCGGTCGACCGGCTCGAACTCGACCCGGGTAGTCATCTGCGCGAGCCGGGAGGTGACGCGGTCGCCGAGGTAGGCCCGGAGGTCCTTAATCGCCAGGTTGGTGGTGATCAGGGTCGGGAGCATGTGGTTGTAGCGGCGGTTGATCAGCCGGTACGTCACTTCCTCGACCCACTCGGAGGCCTTCGCGGCACCGAGGTCGTCGATGATCAGCAGCGGGCAGCGGCTGACAGCCGCCAGCTCCCGCTCGCTGTCGGCCCCTGGCCGGGGGCGCAGGTCGGCGTACAGGTCAGCAGCGGTGGTCGCGCGCCAGCGGACGCCGACTCCGCTCTGCACCAGCCGCCGGACCGCGCCGTACGCCTGGTGGGTCTTGCCCGCGCCGACGACCCCGGCCATCAGCAAGCTGGGCCCGGTGGTGACCTGCCGCCGGGCTCCCCGGCTGGGGGCGACGGCCGCTTCGGCGACCTCCCGGGCCCAGGCCAGGACCTGGGGGTGATCGGCGACGGCTGCCCGGTAGCGCGGGGGCATCCCCGCCAGGAGGGCATCCAGCGGGGAGTACGGCTCGGGCTCGTCGACCAGGTCGGTGACGGCGGCCGGGTCGATGTTGCGGGCGGCCAGGATCCGCGCCAGCCGCTCCAGGGTGTTTGTGCCGCCGAGGGGCTGGGGTTCGCGGTTACGGGTGCGCATCACAGCTCCTCGGCGTAGGCGGCGGCAGCGTCGGCCGGGTTGGTCCACGCCTGGTGAGCGGGCACGTTAGGGCGGATTCCCGGTCGTGCCAAACCGCCGGGGCGTGCGTTCATGGCCTCGTTGACCATGCTGGTCAGCACGCTCGGGTGCTTGGGGTTGGCGGCGAAGTTCTGCAGCCCGGCCCGGATGTGCTCGGGGGCGATGCCCTCGCCCAGGAGTTTCTTGGCGATCCGCCCGAGGTGTCCGATCACGTCGCTGGGCGGGCGCTCGTCGCAGGCGGCGATGTACTCGCCGACGAGCTGGTCGGCCGAGACGGTGGCTGCGGGCGCCGTGCGCCCCGTAGGGAATGAAGATCCAGGATCCAAGATCCTAGATCCAGGCGCCGAGCCCTCTCCGAGGTTTCGGGGAGGCTTCGTGGAGCCCTCGGCGAATGCCGCCTGACCTGCGGTTTTCACACCGGGGCGGTCAGGGGTGCCGACGAGGCCGACGAGGGCGTCCTGTTGTGCGCTCGGGCCCTCGCTTCGGGGGGCGGGAAGCGTCGGAGCGGGCTGCGCGGGCAGATCGAGGGCTCGGGGAGCGTTCGGCGAACCCTCGGCGAGCCCTCGGGTAGGGGTGGGCGGCGCCTCGATGCGCTTGGCGCAGGTCCCCTTACAGACACCGCACCGGTCCACCGCGTGGTGCTGCGGGCAGGAGGGCAGTCGGGACTGGCTCGGCTTGTCGATCTTCTGGTGCTCGGACCAGGTCACGATGTGAAGGTAACGGCGGCCGTCGCAGCCGGTGTACCGGCAGAGCAGGCCGGCGTTCGCGAGCTGGTGGAGGTCGTCCTCGACGTGGACCGAGGTGTGCTCGGCGCGCAGCGGCCAGAGCAGCCCGGCGATGATCGCGGCGTTGTCGCGGTGACGACCGTGGTCGTCGGACTGGGTGAGCAGCCCGAAGAAGGTCCGCTCGGCCTCGACGCTCACCTCCGCGAGCGACTCGGAGACGAAGGCCTCCGGCTTGACGGTTCGGATCCGCGCCATGTCAGCGGCCCCGACGGGCGGCGATCAGGTCACTGCGGGTGAGGCTCGCGTCAGCAAGGTCGAAGGTGTGCGGCCGGGTCCAGTCCACCTCCGGCCAGACCCTCAGGATCCAGCGGGCCGCGACCCTGGCGGCGATCCGGCTCAACTCCATGGTCTGACCGGCCTCGTCCTTGACGATGACGTGCGGGTGGGGCCAGGTCTCCTTCGGGTCGCTGAGGCCGACCCGGATGGTGGCCGCGCCCGGGATCATGTCGGCGAGCTGGGCGGCGAGACGGTGCGGGCGGCCGGGGTCCGGGCAGGCCGGAATTCCGCTCGACATGACGGGCATGCGATACTCCGTGATTCGTAGGAGCGCGGTGCGGCGGTTCTCGTGCAGAGGCCCCGCCGCCCGCGAGATGTGAATCGGCGCTCTTCGGGGTGCCGGCCCGGCGCTTGGGAGTTGGTAGCTCCCGGGCGCCGGTCTCGTTGCCCCGGTCCGCGTCATGGCCCGCGTGCGTGCATCGCCCCTCCCCTCCTGGCCCGTCCCCGGCCGGTGATCTTTTGTGCGGGGACCAGGACCATATGGCGACCCGTGGCACAAGTCCAGCCTGTTCACACCCGCCCTGACCAGGCATGGAACACCGAGCTGGACGATTCGGGGAGGCGTCGCCAGGCGTCCGCGACGCCTCCGGCGTGGCCGTCTCCGCAGGCGCTGTGCAGCAGCTCCGCACCGGGTCCAACCCGAAGGCGCGGACCGTCTGAGCGCTGGTCGGCTTCTTTTGTGTGCTCCCGGTCGAGTTCTTCGACGAGGTGTGGGCCGAGCGGCAGCACGCGAAGATCCAGGTGGTTGCCGCCATGCGCGGCTGGGGTGGTCCGGATCGCCGTGCACGCCAACGGGCTCAGTGCATCGCGCCCCGACGTGCCGAACGCCGTGATCGACCAGGTCCTACGGCGGCGGGAACGCCGGACGAGTCGGACGCCCCCGGACTGCCCGACAACGCGTGAGTTCGCTCCCGCCCGAATCGCGGCGCACGCCGGCCCCCTGACCCGATCAGGTGCTGCCGGTCCGGCGGCCTCCCTCCGCGCGATCACCCAACGGCGGTCGCTCCGTGTGGCCGCAGGCGACGGCGAACAGAGACTTCCCGGCCCCGGTGATACGGAAGCCTGAGCCGACGAGGGTCAGCTTCGGAGCGGCCGGCCATCTCACGGCGATCCCCAACTGTCGCCTTCTGCACGGCCCTTGATCCCGCGAGGGTGTCCCGCTCCAGTTGCCACAGGCTGGACTGATCTGCCCGCACCGACTGTGGCTGCCGTACGACGACGCAGACGGCCGCCGTCGAGGAGTCAGCGCCTTATGGAGATGCCGCCGCCGACCGGCACCCTGGCACCGGTGTCGAAGGCGGCTTCCTCGCTGGTCAGGAGGGCGATGGCCGAGGCGATCTCCTCCGGATTCCCGATCCGACCCAGCGGAACGTCATCGGCCATGGCGACGCCGGTCGTGCCGCCCAGGGTCACGATGTTCACGGTGATCCCGCCCGAGCCGATCTCCCCGGCCAGCGAACGGCCGAAGTCGACAAGGCCCGCCGTGGAAGCGGCACAGTCGGTCTGGGCTTCGCCCTTGAGTGCGACGGCCGAGGGCACAAGGATGATCCGGCCGCGCTTGGCCTTCAGCATGCCGCGGGCGACCCGCTTGGCCAGCCGATAAGAGGCCGCGAGGTCGGTGTCCGGGACCGCGGCAAAGGCCTCTTCGGGCGTGCGCAGCGGGTTGTCCCTGGTGATGCCGGCGTTGATCACCAGAACGTCGACCGGCCCCTGGTCGGCCTCGACCTCCTTGAAGACACTCTCGACCTGTTCGGGGTCGGTGATGTCGCAGAACACGGGCAGAGCTCCGTCGTGGACGAGATCGAAGGAGGCGCTCTCGGTGTAGTGGGTGAACGCGACGTAGTCGCCGCGCCGGAGGAACGCGCGGACCGCAGCGTGCCCGATTCCATGGTTTCCGCCGGTGATCAGAACAGAGCGCGACATGGAGATCCTTTACACGAGTCAGCTGGACTGGTTCGCCGTCGCGGAGATTCGCTTGCGGCGGCGGTGCCAGTGACAGTAAGACGTCGCCGCACGATTCAAAGGAACGCAAAGCATGTGCTTATCCTGGGGGTGGGAACTGGTAGTTCCCATTGCCTGAAGCAGGGGTATTGCGTTCCGAATGCTGGACGAGGCGCGCGACGCCAACTCCCTTACACCCAGGACGTGATGCGGTGAACGGCGTGCAAGAAACCAGGGCCGCGAATACACCGGGAATGTGACCCGGATCTCACCACCTGTCGTTACGTGAACGTTATGAATGAGAGTGAAATGCAGGGCCAGATCGTCACCCGCATTCTGAAGCAAGCACGGGCTCGCCGTAACACGTCGGACATCCCGGGCTTTGAGGCGGCTTTCGGGACGTGCCGGACCGTCGGGATCACGCAGGACCAGACGGCCCAGCTGGCCGGCGTGAGCCGTCGCTGGTACGGCAGCCTGGAGGGAGCGCGTCCCGGCAACTACAGCGACGCTCTTCTGCACGCCGTGCGGCGCATCCTCGCCCTGAACGACGAGGAATGGGACATCGTCTACCGCGTCACCCGCGGCCACGCCCCTGCAGCCGCCCCCGTCAGCCAACTCGGCGCCCTGGTCCCCGAGGCCTTCCGCGCCTTCATCGAGGACAGCGACACCTTCGCCGTCTACCTCAACGACCACCGGTGGGACGTCCTGGCCTACAACGCCAAAACCCTGGAACTCTTCCCCTGGATGAAGTACGGCCTCAACGTCATGGAATGGGCCCTCACCTGGCCCGAGGCGCGTACCCAGCTCATCAACTGGGAAGAGGAGTGGGCGAAGCCCATGATGGCCCAGTTGCTTGTACACTCCGATCAGTGGCGCACCGACGAGCGTCTGTGGGCCGTAATCGAAACCGTCCGTGCCGACCCGACCGCCCGTAAGCTCTGGAACGCACCCGACCTGCCGGCCATCACCCATCCGGCGTCGGAACAGCCTCGCCGCCTCTACCTGGCGGGTCAGGGGGACCAGGAATTCACCGTCCACTTCATGACCGGAACGCCCGATGCCCTTCCCACGTGCCGCCTCATGGTGGTGACGCCCGGGCGGATCGTGTCGAGCGACTAGGCACCGCTCTGTTGGGCAAGGATCGCAGGTGATTCGGAATGGCGGAGTTCCTGAACAGCCATGGAACGCATCAGACGGGGGATCTCGCAGCGGAACGCGTACACCTCTCGTCTGAGAGACGACACCTCCGTCCTGCACATGCTCGAAATGCGGTCTCGGTGCAGACAGATGATAGGGAATCAGTCTGCTCGGGGGTGTGCTACAGACCCGGCGGCGGGGAGCATTTCTTCTCCCGCGCCGAACTCTCGGCGTCTCTCGCCGATTTGAGTGTCTTGCCGTCAAATCACTCCGCAGTACATGGTCGCCTGCTGCACGCGCGCTCCGCAGGCTGGGATGCCCGATGCCACCGCACCCGGTATTGGCTGAGCATCTGAGCCCCGGCACCTTCAGGAAGCGGGCGATGCGGTCGCGTCACGAGCGGGGTCGGATCACCAGGCCGGCGGCCGGGTCCTCCACCATGGAGGCCCCGGCCGTCCAGAAAGAGACCGTGCCGGGCTTCTTCGGGTAGGTGAGGAGGACCTACTTTCTGGCTGGACGTGACGGTGTGCACCTTCGTGGGCTTCCAGGTGGGGCCGCCGACGTAGGGGACGTGCACGGTCAGCGACTGAGGTGGCCTTTGACGGTCACCGGGCCCGCTACGACTGAAGGTGTTGGTCCCCGACTCGCGCGCCGACCATTCCTGCGGCAAGCGTCACCCCATCCTGCGGGTCGATGAGCAGGAACGAGCCGGTTCGTCTGTTCTCCAGGTAGTCGTCGACGGCGAGCGGCTCGGCGGTGCGGATCTGTACGCCGCCGATGTCATTAACAGAGAGACCGTCCTCGCAGGGCAGCCGGTGGGCATCGGTGACGTCGACGCAGTAGTCGATCCGCTCCACCATCGCCGGGACTGTTCTTGTGGTGTGTTTGAGCAGCACGCGCTGTCGCGCGCGCAGCGGGCGATCGTGCAGATGGCACACGTCGGCGGTGATGTGCCGCAGCATCTGTGGAGCAGGACCCGCGGTCAGCATGTCACCTCGGGAGACGTCGATCTCGTCGGCGAGTCGGACGGCCACCGACTGCGGTGCCTGCACGCTGTCGGTCTCCTTGCCGAGCACGCTGAGGCCAACAACCACACTGGACTCTCCGGACGGTTGCACGACGACGGGGTCGCCAACCTTGAGGAGACCGGAGGCTAGTTGTCCGGCCAGCCAGCGCTCCACCACCTGCCGGTGCTCCGAGGGGTGCCGGATCACGTACTGCACCGGCAGGCGCAGCGGCTTGCCGATCGAATCCACTCCGACCGGCACGTTCTCCAGATGGGACAGCAGCGTGTCGCCGTCGTACCAGTCCATCCTGGCCGACGGTTCGACCACGTTGTCGCCGGTCAGCGCCGACATCGGGATGGCGGTGACATCCGCGATGCCCAACTCGCGCGCCCGCTGTGCGAACTCGTCCACGATCGCGGTGAAGGTGGACTCCTGGTAGCCGACGGTGTCCATCTTGTTGACCGCCAGCACGACGTGCGGCACTCGCAGCAGTGCCACGATCGCGCCGTGTCTCATCGTCTGCGCGACCACGCCGTTGCGCGCGTCGACCAGGATCACCGCCAGGTCCGCGGTGGAGGCGCCGGTGACCATGTTGCGGGTGTACTGCACGTGACCGGGGGTGTCCGCGAGGATGAACCGCCGCGCGGGCGTCGCGAAGTAGCGGTAGGCCACGTCGATGGTGATGCCCTGTTCCCGTTCCGCCCGCAGACCGTCGGTCAGCAGAGCCAGGTCGGGACCGTCCTGGCCCCGCCTGCGGGACACCGCTTCGATGGCCGTCGCCTGGTCGGCGAGAACGGACTTGGTGTCGTAGAGCAGCCGTCCGACCAAGGTGGACTTGCCGTCGTCGACCGACCCGCAGGTGGCCAGCCGCAACAGGCCACCCGACAGCCGGCCGGTGGAGCACGTCTGATCTGCCACGTTCGCGATGCCTGCTGACATGTCTAGAAGTACCCTTCTCGCTTACGGTCCTCCATGGCGGCCTCGGACAACCGGTCGTCGGCCCTGCTCGCACCGCGCTCGGTCACGCGGCTCGCGGCGATCTCAGCGATCACTTCACCCACCGTCGAGGCGGACGAGTCGATCGCGCCAGTGCAAGACATGTCACCGACCGTGCGGTACCGGACCCGGCGGTTGCACAGGGACTCGTCGTCCCGGGGACCGCTCCAGTCGCCGGGTGCCATCCACATACCGTCGCGTTGGAACACCTTGCGCCAGTGAGCGAAGTAGATCTCCGGCAGTTCGATGCCTTCGTGCTCGATGTACTGCCAGACGTCCAGCTCGGTCCAGTTGGACAGGGGAAAGACGCGGAAGTGCTCGCCGGGCTGGTGATGACCGTTGTAGAGCTGCCACAATTCGGGCCGCTGTCGGCGCGGCTCCCAGGCACCGAACTCGTCCCGCAGGCTGAACACCCGTTCCTTGGCGCGCGCTTTTTCCTCGTCGCGTCGGCCGCCGCCGAACACCGCGCCGAAGTGGCCGTCGCGGATCGTGTCCAGCAGCGGAAGAGTCTGGAGCGGATTGCGGGAGCCGTCCGACCGCTCGCGGAGCCTTCCGTCGTCGAGGTACGACTGCACGGATGCCACGTCGAGCCGGAGACCGTACTTCTCGACGATCCGGTCGCGGTAGGCGATCACCTCGGGGAAGTTGTGGCCGGTGTCCACGTGCAACAGGGAGAACGGCAGTGGCGCCGGGGCGAACGCCTTGAGCGCCACATGCAGCATGACGATCGAGTCCTTGCCGCCGGAGAACAGCAGTGTCGGCTGGTCGAACTCTCCCGCCACCTCGCGGAAGATGTGTGCCGCCTCGGCCTCCAGCATTTCGAGGTGCGTCAACGGGGGCACCGGATCCACCCGCGGGCTGAGGTGTCCGGGACGGCCGGTGGTCACGGCCTGCGCGGGGGCGCTCATGCCAGACCCCGTGCCGTGAGCAGCGCACGCACCTGCCGGAGCGACTCGTCGACCGTCCGGTGCTGGGTGTGAACGCGCAGGTCGGGATCGACCGGCGCCTCATAGGGATCGTCCACGCCGGTGAGACCGCTGAGTTCACCTGCCACCTGTCTGGCGTAGAGGCTCTTGACGTCCCGGTCGGCGCAGATCTCTACCGGGGTCGCCACGTGCACCTCGACGTACGGGACGCCGTGCGCCGCGTGCAGGTCCCGGACCGCCGCCCGGGAATGTGCGTAGGGCGCGATGACTGGCACCAAGACTGTGACGCCGTGCTGGGCGAGCAGTCTGGCCACGTAGCCGATACGGCGCACGTTGGCGTCCCTGTCCTCCTTCGAGAATCCCAGCTCCGAGGAGAGGGCGGCACGGACCTCGTCACCGTCGAGCACCTGAACCCGGTGTCCACCGGAGCGCAGTCGCTCGGCGAGACCCACCGCGATGGTGGTCTTGCCCGCGCTCGGCAGGCCGGTCAGCCAGACCGTGCCGCCCTGCCACCCGGCGGGTGTGCCATTCGGTTCGCTCATGTGAGGATCTCCATTTCGCGTGAGCTGCGGGTCAGCTTCCCCGCGCAGGAGATGCGCACCGTGGTGCCGGCGCCCGCGCGTGCTCGGCTGACGGGTTCGGGAGTGCGTCCGTCTGCGATGCGTACGGTGGCGACTCCGCCGGTGAGCGCTTCGCGTGCGGCGATGAGCTTGAGGGCCATGCCGCCGGTGGCAGACGGGTCGGGTGGGCCGGTCAGGGATATCTCATGGGTGCTCTGCACGCTGGTGGGATCGTCGGGGTCGGCGAGTACACCGGGTGCGCCGGTGAGCAGGAGGAGCTGGTCGGCGCCGAGCGCGGCGGCCAGCGCTGCTGCGGCGCGGTCGGCATCGACGTTGACGGGGCAGCCGTGTTCGTCGATGGCGGGTGGTGAGATCACCGGCACGTAGCCGGCGCGCAGGAGCGTCTCAGGGAGTTCGGTGCGGACCGTGTGGATCCGGCCGCTGTGGTTGTCGCGGATCAGGACGGTACGGCCGTCGACGACGGCGCGGACGGCGGATTTCCGGCGGGCGCGGAGCATTCCGCCGTCCATGCCGGTGAGGCCGACTGAGGGAACTTGGTGACGGGAGAGCTCCGCCACGAGCCCGGGCTTGACCGCGCCGGCAAGGGCGAGGACGACCACTTCGAGGGTTTCGGGGTCGGTGTAGCGCGTGGACACGTTGTCCGGGGCGACGAGGGTGCGTTGTGCGACGCCGAGTCTCCTGGCGAGGCGCCCGATCTCGCCGGAGCCTCCGTGGACGAGGAGGACGGAGTGTCCTTCGTGGACGAGACGGGCGATATCGGTGCAGATGCCTGCGGCGTCCACGGCCGGATTGCCGCCGCATTTGACGACGGTCAGCGGTTTGGCGGTCACGGTCTCTCCGGTGGGCTGGGATTCACAAGGGGTGGAGGCCGGGAAAGGTCAGGCCGAGGGTCTCGGGCCGGCCCATGCGGATGTTGAGGCACTGCAGCGCGTTGCCGGCGCCGCCTTTGACGAGGTTGTCCAGGGCAGCGATCGTGGTCAGGCGGCCGTTGTCCTCGTCGATGGCGTAGCCGACGTCGCAGTAGTTGGATCCAAGGAGGATCTTCGGGTCGGGGTAGCGGAAGATGCCGCGTTGGTGCGCGACTACGCGGACGAAGGGTTCCTCGGCGTACTGCTCGCGAAAGGCGCGGCGCACGGCCTGTTTGTCCACGCCGGGGCGCAGGGTGGCATGGCAGATGGTCTGGACCCCGCGAACCGCTTCGACGCCGGTGGCGGTCATCGCGGCAGGCAGGCCCAAATGCCGGGAGATCTCGGCTTCGTGCCGGTGACCGGTGGGCGCGAACACCCGCATGGCACCGCTGCGTTCGGCGTGCAGGTTGGCCGGGCCGGCGGTGACGCCGGAACCGCTGGAACCGGTACGGGCATCGAACTGAGCCCCTTGCTCGAGATCGATCAGATCGCGGGCAACCAGGGGGTACAGCGCGAGCACACCGGCCGCGGCCATGCAGCCGGGAACACTGATCAGGTCCGTGCCACGCAGACTCTCTCGGTGTAGTTCGGGAAGACCTGGCACGAATTCGTTCAGCAGATGCGGGGCCCGGTGCTTTTCGCCGTAGTAGCGCTGGAAGACTTCAGTGTTGTCGAGCCGGAAGTCCCCGGTGAGATCGATGACGATTTTAGACCGCTTGGTCCAGTGATCGATTTGAGCCATCGCCGCGCGATGCGGCAGCGCCAGAAATACCGCGTCGCAATCACCCACTTGGTCGACCGAGCAGAACAGCAGATCGGTGGCGGATCGCAAATTCGGATGCACCCCGTCGACCCGTTTACCCGGGAAACGCGAAGAGACCGCGGCCACCACCTCGACCTCGGGATGGCCTATCAGCAGCCGCAGCAACTCCCCGCCGATATAACCGGCCGCACCGACCACCGCCACCCGAATCACGACCACACACCCCTCGCCGACGTACTTCGATCCAACACCACGGTTCCTTCCCAATCGAACCATCATCCATATGAAAGGAGACTATGAACCCACCCGTATCAGCGGCATCCGCGACAAGCGCATTCCCAAGGACGCATCGGACTGACTCTCCTGTCACACGACTAAGTATTCTGATTACAGCAAAGAGTGAATTCACCCAGTCTGTGCGCGTCGGATGCCAGGTCTCTCTCGACGAAGTTCGATTTCCGGAAGCGATTACCGAGAGCGGAAAACACCATGCTGGGCAGTCGTATGGGTGCGGGGTGGACGGCGAAGTGGTGCGGGGCAAGGCCCGAACTCGGGACAGGACACGATCATGTCCGGATTGCGGTGTTCACTCGCGGCGGGCCGTACTCCCCTGCTCCGCCCAGTCACCGTGTCGTCGGGGGAGGTTCCTGGCACGGCCAGGCATTTACCCACCAGATGCTGCCGCCCGCCCTGAATCGCGCAGGCCGCCTGGAGGAGTCAGCCGATCAACGTCTTGAGCGGGGCGAGCGCCCCTCGTTGATCCTTCAGCCAGACGGGTCCGGACCGGGCCACGGCCCGCGGGTCCACGCAGTCGACCAGCACCGCGGCGATCGGCGCCGGCCGCCACACCGGTCGCCCCGTCGGCTGGGACGCGTCGAGCCGCCTGGGCGGCCACCGGGTGATCCGCCGCCTGTTCGAGCGACCTGCCGATCCACGAGGTGTCGGCGGAACCAGGGTCTACGCAGTTCACCCTGATGCCCTCGCGGATGTGATCCGCCGCTATGGCTGGCGTCAGCGGGTACACCGCACCGTGGCCGGCCGCGTAGAGCACCCGCCCACGCCACGTTGGCGCGGCGGGTGAGCGTCACAGGTTCGGTAGGGCGTGCTGGGTGCCCTTGACCCTTCCGACGACGTTGACGTCCAGTACTCTCGACCACTCATCGCCACCGTTCGCGGTGACGTCCCCGACAACGCCCGATCCCGGCGTTGTTCACAACGACAGCCAGTCTGCCGAATCGCTCGACCACGGCGTCGACGGCGGCTTTGACCTGACACCCGTCGGTGACGTTGGCCCGGACGCCCATGACGCCATCCGGGAGTCGATCCAGGTGGCCCGAGGCGGCGGACCCGACGAACGGCACAAGCTCCGTTGACCCGGAGGTGGTCACGGCGGACAGTCCGACCTCCTCCGCCACGCATGAAGGTCAGCTGGTAGTCCGGTTCAGGCCAGCGCGTCGGCGATCATGCTGACGCCTAGGTCGATCTCCTCACGAGTGATGACCAGCGGGGGCGCGACGCGGAGGTGCCCCCGGTCTTCCCTGCACAGCAGGCCACGCTCGGCCAGCGCCTCGGTCACCCGCCCCCGGGCCGTTCGCTCTTCGGAGATCTGCACACCGGCCCACAAGCCGCGCCCACGCACCTCGGACACGCCGTCCAGTTCGTTGAGGCGAGAGTGCAGGTACGCGCCCAGTTCGCGAGAGCGTTCCTGGAACTCCCCGGTGGCCAGCAGCCGTACCGCCGCGCGGCCGACCGCGCACGCTAGCGGGTTCCCGCCGAAAGTCGAGCCGTGGTCGCCGGGGGTGATCACGTCGAGGACATCGGCGCGGCCGATCACCGCAGACACCGGCAGGAGGCCGCCGCTCAGGCTCTTGCCCAGGGTGTACATGTCCGCACGGACACCGTCGTGGTCGAGCGCTAGAGTCGCGCCGGTGCGGGCGAGTCCGCACTGGACCTCGTCGGCGATGAACAATGTGTTGCTCTCGTCGCACAGTGCGCGGACGTCCGTGAGGTATCCCTTCGGCGGAACGACCACGCCGGTCTCGCCCTGGATCGGCTCCAGCAGGACCGCCGCCGTGTTCTCGGTGATCGCCGATCGCAGCGCGTCTATGTCGCCGAACGGCACCACCTTGAAGCCGGGCGTGAACGGGCCGAAACCGGCGCGGTGGTTGGCATGCGTGGAGAACGAGATGATGGTTGTGGTGCGGCCGTGGAAGTTCCCGTCCGCGACGATGACCTCGGCAGCTCCGTCTGGCACGCCCTTGATCTGGTAGGCCCACTTCCTGGCGATCTTCACGGCCGTGTCGACAGCCTCGCCGCCCGAGTTGGAGGGCAGCACCCTCTCGGTGCCCGTCAGCTCTGCCAGTTCACGGCAGAACGGCGCGTACTGATCGTGGTGGAATGCCCGGGTGCTCATCGTCAGTCGGTCGAGCTGTGCCTTCGCCGCGGCGACGAGGTCGGGGTGCCGGTGGCCGAAGTTGATCGAGGAGTACCCCCCGTGGAAGTCGAGATAGCGTCGGTCTTCGACATCGTTCACCCAGGCGCCTTCCCCATGGCTGAGTGCTACGGGGAACGGCACGGAGTCGTGGGCCCCCCAGCTCTCCGCGAGGGTGATGTGGTCCTGAGTGGAGAGGACATCCACAGCCATGGCGATACTCCTTTTGCAGGTCCCCTGTCGGGGTCGCTGTCCTAAAAAATAGTCCCGCTCGATCTGCCGAACTCGGGAGAAAATAAACGGTGGATCGACGCTCAGTCTTGCAAGCGACACCTGCGTAAATGGCAGAGCACCGGACTTTTCCCCGGTAGCCCCCTCAGTGGGACGCTCTTGAGGCGCCATCACTACACCGGGCGCAATCAATTCACAATCCCCGAATAGGCCGGTGGCCTTTTTCCGGATTTCGAGGATACGTTTCCTCGGTAGCGTGTTTCAGCGTCTCGTCGTTGTCGCCCGGTCGGCTTCAAGACCGTTCTGGTCGGCGTGGCTTACGAAGTAGCCGTGGAAACGTGCAGGATGCGCATCGGACCGTTCCCGGAGGTCACTGGCCCTGTCGGGCTGTTGAGTCAGGTTTTCAGTGGTCATGCCGCAGCGTTCTTCCTCTTGAGTCCGTGTGGCAACTCACTTGAATCATCGCTCAACAGCAGGTCAGGTCGGATACTTGCCGAATCGGCTCGATGGACAACTGGCAGGGAAAGACTGACACGGATGGGGGTCACAAGAGGGTAAGTGAGATGCTTAACCGAAGGAGAGGGAGGTCAGCGCAGTGTGTTCCCGTGGATGGTGTCAGCCCGGTTGCACCGTCCTTCTGGGCGCGGCGGACAGATTGGGCCGGTCCATCGAGCGACGGTCCTATCGCGGAGGTCACGTGTGCACATGATTGGTGTTAAAGAATTGAGGGACACGTTCAGGGTGAACTGCCCGCTGAGCGAAGGCGAAAGTCCGCCTCCCGTGCTGGTGAAATCTTCGGCGGCGGTTCTGCCGGCACGCCCGTGTGGTTCCGATGACCGATGCAGCTGTCGGGGTGCTCGTTGTCCCTCCACCCACACTCCGGTGAGCAAGTCCCGTTTCCGACTGCGCAGGTCGCACAGGCGAGCAACCCGGGTGGCACGAAGGCGTATGAGTGAGAGACCGCTTGGACGTGCTGCGGCACGACGAGGACTTCACCGACCGGTACCTGCGTGACGGGCGTCCGGGTCGATCGCCTGCTCAACTGGCTGCCGTCGGGCCTCCCAGAACTACCTCGCCCAGCGCGAGATACTCCGGTCGAGGTCCTGGCGAACCCTGGTTGGCTGGCCTCGGGGGCACCAAGATCCCCGACAGACTCAAGCTTAGACCCGGTCTGGGGGTCGTAGCCGAAGACTGTGCATACCGTTGTCCACGGCAAGCACCGTGCCCACGGAAGCGCTCGACAACGGGCTGGCCAAGTAGGCAATCGCTCCAGCCACCTCATCAGCCGAGACCAGACGGCCTGTGGGTTGGAACGCATCGAGCGCAGCCCGGGCGGCCACCGGATCAGCTGCTTGTTCGAGTGACCTGTCGATCCATGGGGTATCCGCGGAACCGGGGGCTACGCAATTGACCCGAATGCCTTCGCGGACGTGATCCGCCGCCATGGCCAGCGTGAGCGCATACACCGCCCCCTTGCTCGCTGAATACAGCACCCGCTGTTCCACACCGGCCCACGCCACGATTGAGCTGGTGTTGACGATGGACGCGGCGGGTGAGCGCCGCAGGTGCGGTATGGAGTGCCTGGCGACTCTCACCATTCCGAGCACGTTGACGTCCAGTACACGCGCCCATTGGTCGTCACTGTTGACGGTGACGTCCCCAACAGCGCCGATCCCGGCGTTGTTCACCACAACGTCCAGTCTGCCGAATCGCTCGACCACGGCGTCGACAGCGGCTTTGACCTGATCGTCGTTGGACACATCGGTTTGCACGCCCATGACGCTGTCCGGGAGCCCCTTCAACTTCAGATCGAGAGCGGCGACCTGAGCGCCTCTGTTGCTGAGCAGATTCGCTGTGGCCAGACCGATTCCCGACGCACCGCCCGTGACGATCGCGACCAGACCCGCAAAATCATCCATGAATTCTTTCCAGTCCACTCGGTAGTCAAGTTGCCCCGACGGGGCAGTGATGCCGTCCCGCCCAAGGTCAGAATCCAGTTCGATGGTCTACCTCCGCGCCAACGCGCAAGCCGGCAGTGGTGTCGCTGGTACGGCGCGGCATCGTGCAATCCTGCTCACGCAGAAGAAGATGGGAGAGCTTGTCGTGGTTGGCAAGCGTCTGAAAAGCCTGTCAGCGGGCTGGTCTTGCGAGCGCCGCACGATGAGCACGGCCATCCAAGGTGAGGTAGACGGAATGCTTCGACAGGCGGCGGCACCGTGACAGTCAGGTGAATGTCCGCTCTACCGCCCAACGTCGCGGGACCACCGCGAAAAGGGGTACTCCCCGAGGCTGTGCGTGTTGTGCCGGCACTTTCACCGGCCCCGACCTCCGGGACCGGCGCACAGAGGATCTCCCACTCCGCATCGGACAGGTCCGCCGAAGAGTTGTCCCGCAACGGCGAGTCACGGATGAGGTGATCTCGTCGGGTTTCGTCGCCGTCCCGCTACCAGACGACCTGCCCGCTGAGAGGCTTTTCAAGCGCCCTTTACTACGGCACGGCCACCATGACGAACCCACGCGTTCAAACTCAGCAAGACCGATCGGCAACTGCAACAACACGAGTTTGAGATCAGTAGTTCGCCATGAGGCTGGCATCTCCCGTCGAATACCCGGGGTTGGCCTCCAACCGCTTGCTCAGGTACCCGGCAATCAATCCCAGGGCATCCCTGGCGGTCTGGAGCTTCGCCGCCGCAGCCAGGAACCCGTGCGGCAAATCCGCATACTCATGATGTTCAACCGGCACGCCCGCAGCTGAGAGTACGTTCGCGTACACTTCACCCTCGTCCCGTACCGGGCATAGCTCAGCCGTCAAGATGAATGCGTCAGGAAGTCCGCTGTGGTCGACTGCCTTGAGTGGCGAGGCGTAGGGGGAGTCGCCGTCGGCGGGGTTCGCGAGATAATGATTCCAGAACCATTTACTGGAATGCGCATTGAAGAACATCGGGTCTTTGTTCTCTCGCATGGACTTCGACTCCATGTTGTTGTGCAGCGGCGGGTAGATCAGCACCTGGGCAGATAGCGCTGGCCCACCCTTGTCCCGTGACATCAGGGCCATGGTGGCAGCAAGGTTGCCACCAGAGCTATCTCCCGCAACGGCGATGCGCCGACTGTCCGCCCCGAATTCAGCAGCATGATCTGCTGCCCATTCCAAGGCCGCGTAGCTGTCGCTGACAGCTGCCGGGAAGGGGTGCTCGGGCGCAAGTCGGTAGCCCACGGACACCACGACGCAGGGAACCATAGTGGCCAGCGCGCGGCACATCGAGTCCGCGGTATTCAGGGAGCCGACGACAAAACCGCCGCCGTTGAAATACAGCACCATCGGGAGCGGTCCGTCGCTCTGCGGACGGTACACCCTCACTGTCTGCTGGCCGGCAGGGCCGGTGAAGTCTACGTCGAAAACCTCTTCCGGGTGCTCGTGCCAATCCCAGTTCGCTGCTTCGGTTTCCGCATCCGCGCGACGGGCCTCTTCCACCGACATCTTGTAGAGCGGCGTGAATCCAGTCACCTCACGATAACGCCGGATCATCGCGTAGGTTGGATCAAGCGGCATGGGAACTCCTCAAACTCTCCGCCATCAAGGGTCCGTTACAACACTGATGACACGGCTGGTATGTGAACTCTGCAGCAGGGGTCATTGGTGAGTGGTAACCGGACATCATGAACCGAACCACTGCGTCCGAGCAAACAATATGAGTGCACCGTCGTCATACGCGTCCTCGCTGCGCTTGTCCAAGAAGAAACACTTCGCTGATCATCCTCCTTCGTAAGTAAGCCTCTTGCTTAGTGCGGGGCAACCTACCTTCTGCCATGCTCAGTGAATCTTCGGCAACCCCAAGGAGAAGCATGTCTGACGTTCTGGACGAGAAGATCAGTAAGGTCATCAAGCAAATCGCTGAACTGCCGGAGGAGTTCGAGGTTACCGGGCAGCAGAATCTCAGGCAGCTGGGGATTGATTCCCTGGGGATGATCGACCTGGTGATGCACATGGAAGCGGTACTCAACATAAAGATCGGCGAAGACTCCATCAACAACTTCGCCACCGTCGCTGATCTTCAGCGCTATGTTCGTGAATTGTCGTAGCGCCGCTGTCCGCGAATCCAGTCTCGAAAGTCTCCCTGACGTATTCCTCATTCAACGGAGTGCCGTGTGTTCGAGTTCAGTCTCCGTCAGGTCGCGCTATGCGGACAGAAACCCGGGGAAGAGCCGGGAGAACTGGCCGAACCTCCATCGGATCTGACCGCCGTCATCGGAACCATCGGTGATCAGTTCCGCGACTCCTTCACCCGTCTGTGCTTGTACTTGGCCCGTACCTACGACGATGCGCTGCTGACACGCACCGACGACACCGTGGTGATCGGGACCGAGTACGGCAATACAGCGGCACTGGCCCGACTGCAACGTCGCGCGGAATCCGATGGCAAGATGCTGTCCGCCAAGCACTTCCCGAACGCCACATCGAGCTCCGCCTCCGCCTTTGTGAACCTCGGCATCGGCGCCACCGGCAGGAATCTGACACTCAATGCGGGTCTGCTCACCCCCGTGATCGCGATTTGGCAGGCGCTGCTGGCGCTCGCCGTCGACAGGTCATCGACGAGCAAGGTGCTCATCGGCGATGTCTACTCCCCGGAAGCTCTGCTGGATGCCCGGCACGAACCCTACGACCTGCAATGCCGATCAGGAATGGCCCACGTGACGTTCGTCAAGGGTCACGAGTTCCGCGCGGATTTCGACTTCACCGCCGACCGCGACGGGGGCGCCGTGCTCGGCGGACGGATCGGATCGAGCCGGTCGAATGACCGCAACGGCGCCTTCATCACCGCCGAGTTCCTCAACTTGATCCAGACGTTGGAGGTAGGTCAGCAGGCCGTACTCACCTGTCGGGGTCCGCTCGCACGCCGTGGCGCGCTGACCGTCACCAGACAGAACGTCGACATGGCACGTAATGGAGGTCGCGGTGAATAGGTCGGCACGAATCTTTGTCACCGGTCTGGGCATCATCTCTCCGGCCGGCGCCGGTATCGCCCCATTCTGGGAGGACCTATGTGCGGCGCGAAATCGGTTCACCGATCTCGCGCCGCTGTATCCAGGCATGAAGGCGGACGTGCTCGGGGGGCGGGTACCCAAGAACGCCTGGGACGCCGCGCTTGACCAGGTGAGTGACCGGACTCGCACGCTTCCGCGAGTCGCTTCGGTGTTCGCCGAGTACGCGGCTTTCGAAGCACTCCGCGACGCGGGTCTGGAATGCGGCGACGACCTGGTGCGCAACGCATTGGTGTGCATTGGCACCAGCGACGGTCAGGCCAATGCACTAGAGGGCATCGTCGGCGAGCGGAAGGACATCACCGAGACGGGCGGCTTCTCCAGCTACTCGATCACAGAGGACGTTGCCTCGGCCATCGGCACCCGGGGACCGGTGTTCACCACGCAGAGCACCTGCGCCTCGGCGAATGTCGCAGTGTCCTGTGCCATGGAGATGCTGCGCAGCGGTGTCGCCGATACCGCTGTGGTGGGCGGCTGTGATCCGTACTCCGAGAAGAACATCATCGGGTTCAGTTCGCTGCAGACCATCGGCGCCATGCGATGCCGGCCGTTCTCGGTCGACCGACGCTACGTGACGCCGTCCGAGGGCGCCGGCATCCTGGTGCTGCAGACGGAGAACGCGCTGCGTCCCGGACAGCAGCCGTATGCCGAGATCCTCGCGACGGCGATCAACAACGACGCGAGCCATCCGACGGCGCCTGACCGCGGTGGCGTCGAGGCGTGCCATCACCGCGCGCTTGCCGAGGCCGGGATCACCGCTGCCGACATCGACGTGATCTTCGCGCATGGCACTGGCAGCCGGGCCAACGATGCGGTCGAGGGTGCCATTTTCACCGAGAACTACCCGCGAGCTGCGGTAACTGCGATCAAGGGAACGATCGGACACCTGATGGGCGCGGCGGGCGCGGCCGGCGCGGTGGCGTCCTGCCTGACGTTGCGGCATGGGCTGGTCCCACCGACCGCTGTCGATTCCACAGAGGTCGACGGAGGCCTGAACCTGGTCACCGGTGCGCCACTGGCGCTGCCGCGACTGCGGTACGTGCAGAACAACGCGTTCGGTTTCGGGGGCAACAACGCGATCAGCATCTTCCGGAACGCAGCGTGAAGTCCCCGCTCCGACTGACTTACGATGGTCCGCTTGCGATTCTCACCATGGACAGTCCGCCGTTGAATCTGTTCGACCTTGCGATGTGGGATGCGTGGGAGACCGAGGTCACGCGGCTTTCGGCTGATCCGCCTCGGGCGCTACTGATCAGAGCGGAAGGGCGTGTGGTCAGCGCAGGTGTCGACGTCCAAGTGTTTGCCGACATCGATCCGGCCGGAGCGGAGTCGTTCTGGGCGAGTCAGCTACGCATCACTCAGGCGTTGGAGGCACTTCCGTGCCCGACGGTGTTCGCCGCGCATTCGCTGACGCTGACTGCCGCGTTCGAGCTCGCGCTCGCCTGCGACCTGATCGCCGCGACGGCGTCCGCGAGGTTCGGGCTCGTCGAGCGCAAGGTCGCCTTTACTCCGTCAATGGGCGGCACACAGCGACTCGCTGAGCGTGCGGGCCCAGCGCGCGCACGCGAGTTCGTGATGACCGGCGACCTGTATCGCGGATCGACGCTTGCTGAGTGGGGTGTCGTCAACGCATTGTTCGATCCTCACGAATTCCACGATGCCGTGCACGCCTACGCAATGCGGCTGGCCACCGGACCAAGCATGGCGCACGCAGCGACCAAGCGGATCGTGGGCGCGTATCTCAACGGTGGGGTCTCGGCTGCCGACGAGGTGCTTCCCCCAACCGCGGCTGAACTCGTGCGCACCGAGGATCATCGCACTGCGGTCGCGGCATTCCTGGCCGAGGGGCCGGAGCACCGCACGATCTACCTCGGTCGTTGATGAACGGAGCTCATCGGGTAGGCGAGATGCTTAGTCGCAGATGAGCTGGGTCAACACGATGTGTCCTCGTGAAGGCATGTGCCGCGGACGCATATGACGTCGGCTCGGTCGTACCGTCCCTTTCGGCACGGCAAACCGACGGTCCGTTCCGGAACAACCGAGTGAAGGGAATTCGCCGTATGGCCACCAGGCTCGTGGTAGCGGGGACTTGCAGAAGGAATCACCAGTGAACGCCAACTCCCGCCCTCATCTGATCGTCGTGGGCAGCGGCATGCAGGCCCACCGCGAGTACTCCTTCGCCAGCCTCGTGGACCACTTCCGCGTCTCCGCCGTCCTCGGCGAGGAACCCACATGGCAGCGACGTCACCTCGACGGCTTCGCCGTGGTCGACCTGACCGACGAGCCGGCGGTTGCCGCTGCGGCCGCCTGTCTCGCCGGCATCTCTCCCGGAGACTGGGCGCCGCCCGGGACCGGCATCCTGACCTGGGACGAAACCCTACTCGGCGTCACCGCACAGACCGCGCGGGAACTCGGGTTGCCCCATATGACGGTTGAGGCAGCGGCGCACTGCAGGGACAAGTACCTGGAGAGGACGACACTCGCGGAGAAGGGTCTGCCAGCGGTAGATTACCGCCTCGTGACGTCGGTCGGGGAGGCGGTACGGGCCGCGGAGGAGATCGGCTTCCCCGTGGTGGTCAAACCTCGCTCCCTCGTCTTCGGCATCGGGGTCGTGCGCGCCGACGACGCAGCTGACGTCCAGGCCGCTTTCCGGCACACCGTGGGGACGGAGCTGGCGAACGTCTCGACCCAGGAGAGTTGGTTGGTCGAGGAGTTCCTTGACGGCCCCGAGATCAGTGTGGAAAGCGTGGTCTTAGAGGGGCGTGTCGAGTGCGTCCTGCTGGCCAGGAAGCAGCTGGCCTACCCGCCCTACTTCGAAGAGGTGGGCCACGTCGTCACCGGCTTTCCGTCCGAGCCCTGGGCCGACCGTGTCAGGGACTTCGTGACGCGGGCCCATCACGCCCTCGGCATCGACAACGCGGTCACCCACGCGGAGGTCAGACTGACCGCAAAGGGCCCGCGGCTCGTGGAACTGAACGGACGCCTCAGCGGAGGCTTCATCCCCTGGGCAGGTCGGTTGGCCACCGGCGTCGATCTGGTACGTGCTGCCGCCGACGTGGCGCTCGGGAGGCTCCCGGACCTCACTCCGACCGAGGGAGCGACGGCTGCGATCCGCCACGTATACCCGCCTGGCGACTCAGTACTGAACTCGGTGGACCTGGCCCAGGTCGCCCACGTGCCCGGGATAGTCGGCGCGATGGTCCTCGCTGCACCAGGCACCCGACTCCTACTCCCTCCCAGGGGCGTCATTCCTCGTATCGCATCGCTCATCGCGCTCGGCGTGGACGAAGCGGAATGCACCCAGGCACTGAACAAGGCCGAGCAGGCTATGACGACGGACCTCACCGCGCTCACCACGGTGTTGGCGTGACCAGAGCTGTGTGTCCAAGAACCATCCGCCCTCGCCAGGAAAGTAGCGAACGATGCAAAGCAGTGCCCGCGCACGGTCGAAGCGAGTGGCGTTCGTCGACGCTTTCTCGTTGGGTCCTCAACTCCTGTCTGCACTCGACGGCTTCGACATGGAGTGCGTGCACGTCCAATCGCTGAACCCCAACGTCGCCCTTGGCCGACTGGCGCTCCCCGAGGGTTTCGTCGACAACGTCAAGCATGAGGGTGACATCGCGGCCACGGCCTCCGCGCTGCGTGAGCACGAGGTCGGTTGGGTGATCTCCATCGGGGAGTCAGGCGTCGAGCTCGCCGACCGGCTCTCCGCCGAACTCGGCACCCCCGGCAACGGGATGAGCCGGCCGACGTCCCGCCGCAACAAGTTCGACATGGTGCTGGCCCTGCGTGATGCTGGGCTGGAGCACGCGGCCACGGTCGTCTCCTTCGATGCCGATGAGATCGTCGAGTGGGCCGAGACGACCGCGGGCTACCCCGTGGTCCTGAAACCGGTCGCCAGCTCCGGTACCGACAACGTCGCGGCCTGTTCGTCCGCGGATCAGATTCGCGCCGTCCATAAGAAGATCATGGCCAGTTCTGACCGCCACGGCTTGCCCAACACCGTCGTGCTCGCACAGGAGTTCCTGGACGGAGACGAGTACTTCGTCAACACAGTCAGTCGCGACGGCAAGCACCACACCGTCGAGATCTGGCGCTACTACAAGACGAGGCTTCCCGGCGGCTACATCATCTACGACTACTGCGAGCCCCTGGCACCGGACGATCCGGTCGCCAAGGAGGTGGAGTCCTACACCCACCGAGTGCTCGATGCCCTGGAAGTCCGTAACGGCGGCGGCCACACCGAGGTCATGGTCACCGCCAGCGGACCCGTGCTCGTCGAGAGTGCCGCCCGCCCAGGCGGGGGGCAGATTCCAGACATCAGCAATCGCTGCCTCGGCACCAACCAGGTCGACGTCCTCATCCTCTCCGTGGTGGACCCAGTCGCGTTCGACCGGCTACCCACCACCGGTTACCAGTTGACGGAACGCCTGCGCTATGTGCATCTTGTCAACTCGAAGGACCAGGGTGTGGCACCGTCCCACGAGACGATGGCCGTCATCCGCGCGCTCCCGTCCTACGTCCACGCGGTCACGACTTTTCCGGAAGGCCACCCACTCCCTCGGACGATCGACGTCGCGACTCGGCCGGGCTATGTGATCCTCGTCTCCGAGGACCCGGAGCAGCTTGCGGCCGACTATCGCAAGCTGCGGGACATCGAACGCGATCACCTCTACGCCAACTAGTCCGCGTTGGGAAACCTGTGGATAGACCGAGATGGCAACGAACCGCGCACCGCAAGGTCCGCGCGTGCCTCGCATGTGGCGTACGCCGCCAACAAGCCGGCTCATGAGGCCTGTTGGCGGCGTACGGCACATGCTTTGAGCCCTGATGTCTGGTAGAGGTGAGTTAATGGCAACACCACGGGTCCGTGCTGACCTGGGAACCACCCGTGAGGTCGTACGGGTATCCGTGCCGCTGATGCTGGGCATGGGCGGCAACCTGATCATGATGCTGGTCGACGGGATCTGCCTGGCCCGCTACTCGGAGGACACCTTGAGGGCCTCGGGGCCAGCAGTCTTCGCGGCGAGCACCGTGGTCGTAGTGATCACTCGTACGGTGGGCATCACCCGGTCCTACGTAGCGCAGGCCCACGGCCGCAAGGACCGGGACGCCGCCATAGAGGAGGGCGTCAACGGATTGCTGCTGGCGCTGCTCCTTGCCGTCGCGCTCCTCGCCGCCACGCCGCTGATGCCCTGGATCGCCAAACTGAACGGTCAGCCGCCCCACATCAAAGAGCTGCAGTCGCAGTTCTTGATGTTGTCCACGAGTTTCGGCGCGGTGATGTCGGTGAACATGGCCTTGTCCTCGTACTTCAACGGCACGGCCCGCACCAAAGTCCCTATGACCGTGGCGCTCATCGGCCAGGGCGTGGGCGTCCTGGCCATACCCGGCCTGGTGTTCGGGCTCTACGGGTTGCCGGAGATGGGGATGCGCGGCTCGGCCCTCGGCACGCTTGCGGCGGTCAGCACTATGCTCGCAGGTTACGCGATCTGTCTGCCCACGGGATTCTTCACAAGCTTCTTCCAAGTGCTCGGACAGGGTGTGTACAGGAATGTCGAGCGGTTGTGGTTGCGACTGCGCATGGGCGCTCCGTCGGGCGGCGGGGCTGGACTCAACCAACTAGGCAATACCTCGTTCGTCTGGTTGGCCGCGGTCCTCGGCCCGGTGGCCCTGGCCGCGAACAACGTCGTAGTCTCCCTCAACTACGCCGCCGTCGTCCCGCCCACCGGACTGGCCCTTGGCTGCAACGTGTTATGCGGCAACGCGATCGGTGAAGGGCGCCACGACAAGGTGCCGCACATCATCCGTGTCACCCTCGCAGTCGCGGGTGTGTACGTCGGTCTGATCATTCTCCTCCAGGTCGCCACGCCAGAACTGCTGCTGCATCCGTTCGGCCTCGCCAACGCAGATGCGGCGGTCGCCGATAGTGCCGTGGACGCCGCACGCATGTTGTGGATCTACGCGCTGGCCTTCATGTTCTCCGCCGTCGCCACCGCGGTTTTGGACTCATTCGGCCTCGCACGGTTTGGATTCCTGGCCAGAGTCGCGGTCATGTGGGGAGTCAGCGTCCCCACTATTTGCCTGATCACCCTGACCAATCGTGGCGACGAGTCACTCCTCCCCGTCATCTGGGCGGTCTACTCGGCCTTCGAACTGGTCATTGCCGCAGTGTGCTTCTGGCGTATCCGCCGAGCTGTCGTGGGCTTGGAGAACGGGCTCATGACGGCGTCGACTGTCAAGGCGGTACCCTGAGCGCCGCCGGATGTCCTGCCGAGCAGGGGTGACAGAGCTGTGAATGCGCTGGTTCTGGAGCACGAGGGGGACGCCCGCCCGCATCGAGTGCCGACGAAGACCCCACCAGCCACCGGTCTGATGGTGGCCAGAGCGGGCACGGGCGCCCGTCACGATGGTGGCGACGAGGTCGGTGATCACAGCCCAGCCTAGGCCCAGCAGCCGGTAGATTCAGCTCGCCACCAGCGCGCCGGTCAACCGGCCGATGCCGGGAGCGCTGAGCGCGATGCCGTAACTGCTGCGGACCCAACGCCACGTCGTCGTCGTACCGCGGAAGCAGTGCCCATCATTCACTCCACGTGGCGTTCACCACACCAGGACCGGGGTCGTAGTGTGCGGTCCCAACGACCGCCAGCAGTCCGCCGATGAGCGGTCCGGCGAACTCGAATCCCACCGTCTCGGTCCCCCGAGCATCCAGGTGCTGCCCTGTTTCCGCGCTGTCGCCGGTACCGCCGCGGGCACCAGCGCCGAGGCGGACGTCGAGGCGAGTACGCCGGCGACACCGATGAGCGCCGCAGCGCTGAAGAGCTGAGGTAGGGAGACGCCGCTGCCCAGTCCGGAGGTGTCGGCGACGGGTGATTCAGCCGCCGCCGACAGGAGGCGGTGAGCCAACCCGTCGACGCCCACAGCAGCAGCCGGTCGAAGCGTTCGACAAGCACAACCGATGTACAGCGCGACCAGCAGCCAGACCGCAGTGACCTGGGACGGGGAATCGGTGCGCCGAGCCTCGAGGAACAGCAGGACCATCCTCGTGACACCGTCGGCGAGGCTGGTCACCCCCGTGAAGCCCACCAGGACCGTGGCGTTGCGGCGGCCGGTGGCTGCCCGTGGGTCCCTGCGAACCGGGTCAGCGTCCCTCGACTGCGACGCTGATGTCTCCATGTACTTCCCCGTACCAGTCCAAGCTTTGGATGGTGACTGCGCGCGGGGAGCACTCGCGCCCGCGCACAGACCAGCGATACATCGAAGCCGTTGCGTTCACGGCGACCGGACCCGGTCCGCATGGGCTGGTCATGAAGCCTGCCCAGGAGGACCGGGTCCGGTCGCCGTGTAGGCGGTGGAGATCAGAGCGAGGTGTAGGCCATGATCAGAACGTCCCGGTGCCCCGGTTCCTCGACGTTCTCGGGACGCACCGCCGTGACTCCGTGGAGGGTGCGACGGTCGTCACTGAGGAGTATCTCGCCGGGCTCGGAGAGCGTCGTGGTGACCAGACGCTCGCCGGCTTCCGCAAAGATCGAACTCTCCCCGCCCGCAACGTTGTTGCGGCCGATCATCAGTGAAGTGATGAAGGTGGCACCATCACGGTGTTGGCCCTCCGGGGTCGGCTGACCGTCCTGGTCCTGCGCTGCGATGATCCGGATGGGAGTCACCTTGACGTTCCACTTCCGGGTGCCGTCGACGCCGGAGAAGATCCCGGCCACCTTCATGAGCACATCGCGCAGCAGGGGGTCGGCAACGAACTTCTCGGTAAGCGGCTCGAACAGCCGGTCGACGCCGCCGTTCAGCTTGTTGACATCTGTCTCCTGTCGGTACGGGCCGTGCGGAAGCTGGGTGAGGGAATCGGCTTCGACGTCGATCTCGAACTGGCTGTACCGGCGGTAGCGGTAGGTGCCACCGTCTGCCATGAAGGTGTCGAGCTTGAGATCGTCCCAGTTCTCGGCGAAGCGAGCCCAGTCTCCGAGGGAGGCGCCTGCCAGGGACGAGAAGTCCTGGTGCTGGACGAGGTGGGCGCCGGAATCGGACAAGTCCTTGATGGCGGCGAGCACGACGTCGCGACTGGCTCCTACAGTGATCATCTTGATGCTCCATCCTGAGATGTGGGCTGTGAAGTCCTGAGTTCTCTCTGCATCGCCACTTCGGCCGACTACTCGCCCCAGTCCTCTTCGACCTCGGGCGCGTGAGCGAGCACCGTGGGGCTCAGCGCCACGATCTCCAGTTCGCTCCGGCAGCCCACACATTCCAGAATCTCGTTGAGCCGCACCGATTCGCTGATCTGTACCGGCTCCTCGCACTCCGGACAGGCCTGCGCAGTGGTCGTGGTGGTCATGAGACGTGCTCCTTCCGATCGATCCTCCCGGAGTGGGCCGGCGTGTCGAGAGCGGTACGGACTGCTCCCACGACCCGCTCCGCGGTGAGGTCGTAATGTGCGACGAGGTGCTCCTGGTTGCCCACCTGGTCGACGAACTGATCCGGCATGCCCAGCCGCAACACCTGTCTGGGCGCCGCCTCCGCCAGGGTCTCGGCCACCGCGCCGCCGAGGCCGCCGCTCCGCCAGTGCTCTTCCAGCGTCACAACGAGCGAGGCCGTCCGAGACTCGGCCACCAGCGTCTGCGTGTCGAACGGCCGCAGTGTGTGCATGTTCAGCACGGTGGCCTCGATGCCCTGTCCGGCCAGAACGTCCGCCGCGGCGAGGCAGGCGAGCACCGGGTACGGACCGCAGCCCACGAGCACCACATCACCGCCCTGCCGCAGCGTCTGTGCTTGTCCGATGACCGGTGGCGGGGCTGTGGGCAGTGCCGGGGTCGGTTTGCGACCGAGCCGGACGTAGAGCGGTCCCGTCAGGTTCAGGCTCTGCTCGACGAACGCCTCCGTGGCGGCGGCGTCGGCAGGTACCACCACGGTCATTCCGGGCAGCACCCGCATCACGGCGAGGTCTTCCAACGCCTGGTGCGTCGGACCGAGGTGTCCCGCGGCGAGACCGCCGTGGGTGGCCATGATGCGGACCGGCAGCCGGTTGTAGGCGATGTCGATCTTGATTGCCTCCAGTGCCCGGGAGGTGGCGAAGGCGGCCATCGTGTTAACGAACGGGACCCGTCCGCACGCGGCCATCCCGGCGGCCACGCCCATCAGGTTGTGCTCGGCGATGCCGAGGTTGAGGTACTGGTCGCCGGCCGCCGCTGCGTACTCGGTGTTGAACAAACCGGTGTCCGAGTCCAGGCACATCAGTTCGGGATGCCGCTGTAGCAGAGGAAGCAGAGTCTCCCGGTATGCCTCTCGCGTTGCGCGGCTCATCCGGCTACCTCTGCGGCCCGTAGTGCGTGGACCGCCCGTATGTGGTTGCGCGGCGACAGCGTCACGTAGTGGCTGGCACTGCGGCCGGCGAGGAACGGGAGCCCCTGGCCCTTGACTGTTCGCGCGATCAGCACGCTCGGCTTGCCTGGTTCCCACGGCGCGGCGTCGAGATGGTCCGCCAGTTGGTTCGGGTCATGACCGTCCACGTCGCGGACCGCCCAGCCGAAACTGCGCCAGCGGTCGGCCAGTGGTTCCATCGGCGCGATGCCGTCGGTGGAGCCGGTCAGCTGCAGTCCGTTTCGGTCCACCACCGCGACCAGTCGGTCAAGGCGCAGCGACGCGGCCGCTATGGCGGCCTCCCACACCGAGCCCTCCTGGAGCTCGCCATCACCGAGCAGTACGAAGCTGCGCGAGTTCCGGCCGGCGTACCGGGCAGCCAGCGCGAAGCCGCAGCCCAGGGCGAGTCCGTGGCCGAGCGATCCGGTCGGCATCTCCACACCGGGCACCGCGCGCACCGGATGGCCCATCAGTCTGCTGCCGGGACGTCCGTATCCGGCGAGTTCCGCGACCGGGAGGAACCCCCTTTCAGCCAGCGTCGCGTAGAGGCCGATGGCGGCGTGGCCCTTGCTGAGGAGGAAACGGTCGCGATCTGGGTCGTCCGGCCACTGCGGGTCCACATTCAACACCGAGAAGTACAGAGCGGCGAGCACGTCGGCACAGGAGAACGCGCCGCCGAGGTGGCCGCCTTCGGGACCCGCGCACATGTCGACGACATGGGAGCGGATGCGTGCGGCAACGGTGTCGAGGCTGCCGCGCTCCAGAACCTGGGTGATGGTCATGAGGCCGCCTTCGCGAGTGTGGCCACCATGTCCCTGTTCGCCCACACCTTGTCGAATGCGTCTGCGTACAGGCCGAGCAGTTCGCCCGCCCCTGGGTGGATGTGACGCTTCTGGATGGTGAGCGAGTCGGCGATGACCGCACGGGTCACCGGGTAGCCCTCACCCGGTGTCGTTCCGGGTGCACCGGTGACGGACCAGGGATAGCCCGAGCCGAAGCCGACCCGGTCGACGAACACCTTCTGGTCCGGCAGTGGCATGAGCTGGTACTGCGACATCGGTACGCCCTCGGCACGCAGCAGCCGCCGCAGAGCCGAGCGCAACGCCTCCGGTCGCACCCCGTCCAGGCCGAACGCAGCCAGGTCGAATCGGAACCGCAGGATGTGCCAGGCATGGGTGGTGTTCGGCAGCGCGGTCGGCACCCGCAGGCCAGGCAGCTCCGAGAGCCGCGCGAGGAACTCGGTGACGTTGTGCTGCCGCGCGCGCTCGTACGCGTCGAACCGGGCGAGCTGCGCGGTAGTGAACGCGGCCTGGAGTGCGTTCATCTTGTGGTTCCAACCCAGACCGTACGAGACATAGTCGCGCTCGCGACCGCTCTCGATCACCTCGCCGAACTGCCTGCCCCGACGCATCGCCTCGGCCAGCTTGGCGTCGCGGGTCACCAGCAGGCCGCCCTCACCACAGGTCGGAATGTTCTTGCTGACCTGGAGACTGAAGGCACCCGCGTCGCCGATCCCGCCGACCGGGCGCCCACGGTGGGTCGCCCCGGGAGCCTGTGCGGCGTCCTCGATCACCGCGATGCCGTGCCTGCGCGCGATCTCGACGATTCGGTCCATGTCGGCGGGCGCGCCGTGCAGGTGCACGGGGATGATCGCCTTGGTTCGGCTCGTTATCCGACGCTCCACGTCGTCCGGGTCGATGTTGAAGGTGACCGGGTCGATGTCGGCGAAGACGGGAACGGCCATCTGGTGCACCGGTGCGAGCCCGGTGGCGATGAAGCTGAGCGCGGGCACGATCACCTCGTCCCCCGGCCCGACGCCGAGCGCGGCCAGCGCGAGGGACAGTGCCGCCGTGCCGTTGGACACCGCGACGCAGTGCTCGAACCCGAATCGGCGGGCCCAGTCCTCCTCCAGAACGGACACCGGGTTCACACCGTCCGTGTCGGACACCAGTCTCGCGCCGTCGAGTGCGTCGAGGACGGCCTTGCGATCCTCGTCCTCAACCAACGGCCACTGCACGCGGCGTCGGTCCCTCGGCACGGCCGCCGTACCGCCGAATGCTGCCAGCTTGCTCATCACTCTCCACTCCACAGGGCCACGGCGGTCGATGCTTGCGCGGTCACAGCCGCACCGCCGCCGCGCCGACGGCATCGACCGCACGCTCGTACATGCCACGCAGCACCGTGACGTGGTGCGCGATGTCGGGTGCCGCCGCGCGCGGGTCCTCAAGCCCGTGTGCACCGGTGAACCGCAGTCCGGTCCATGCGTGTGCGACGGCCTCGACCGCGCGTCCCGCTCCGGCGAGCGCCGGATCGTCCCATTCGCGGCCGCAGCGGCGCAGCAGTTCACCGTGGAGTGATGCCTGCGCCTGCATGGCCCAGCCGAACGGGTACAGCTCGCGTAGCGCGTCGGCGTCTGCAGCCCGGCATCGGTCGAACAGTTCCGCGGCGAACTCGTCGTATCCGGCGAGACCGGTACGGGCGGAGCCGTCTGGAGGTGCCGTGGTGAAGCCGTCGGCGTCGGTGCGCAGGTAGCCGCCGAGCAGTTCGGGCGTCAGTGGTGTCGGCGGGGCGTCGAGACGGACCTCGAGACAGCGTCGGTCGATCCGTGAGTCGCTGAAGAAGGCGTCCTGGACGTCCGTCGGGTTCGCCGAACCCCAGCTCAGCAAGAACTTCTCGATCGGGACGGCACCGCGGAACGCGGGCGGCATCGCGTCGGAGACGTAGACCACACCGCGGGTCTCGTCCAAGCCGTAGATCACCACCAGGTGCGCGGCATGCACGTCTCCGTACGCGGGCCGGAACGGCAGGTGGTAGTTGTCCACGGCGGCGATGACCAGTCGGTCGTCGGCCAGCGCCTCGCGCACCTCCCGCCAGACGTCGTTCTCGTCGGCGGGCTGCCACCAGCGCGCGTGCAGTTCGTGGTGCGGTGCCAGCGCGGCACCGAGGTCGGTGCCACCGAACTCGTCGGTGGGGCACGGGTAGTAGAACTCCTCGGACCTGACATCGCCCGGCAGGTGCAGGAACCGCCAGCCCGCGCCGAGCACGGCCAGCGGGTCGGCCCCCTCCCGTATCAGGAGTGAACCGAACGTGGCCTGAAGGCAGCTGACGAGGTCGCGATACCACCACTCGGGTTCCGGTCCGGTGATCATGTACGTCTGTGCCGTCGCGTCGACGGTCATGTCAGGGCTCCGTCCGCTGGAGGGTGACCGCGAAGACATGCACCGCGACGTTGCGGGGCAGCAGGATGCCGGTCAGGCCAGCCCGCCGGGTGACCGGCACGCGCTGCGCCCACATGACCGCAGGAACGCCTCGCTGCACGTGGTGCGGGTAGTGCATGACGAGGCTCTCGAACGCCTTGACCTCGCCGAACCACGCGGGTGCCGCCCAGAAGTCGGAGACCCGAAGCGGTTCCGTGTCGACCGAGCCGTCCACGAAGTTCAGCTCGACGGTGTCCTCGCAGCGTCGTTCGGACGCCGCCAGGACATGAATCCAGTCGTAGCGGCCCTCAGGGACGCGAATGAACTGTCCGGCACAGCGGACGTTGTCCGGTCCCTCACAGACCGGAGGGAACTCGAAGGGAACACCGTCTACGTGGACGAGACTCCTGCCCGCGGGCAGGTATTCGGCCGCAAACGAGTTCCTCCATACATTGAATGCCCCCGCTTTGGTCTCCGTCGCCGCGGAGATGGCCGTATTGTTGCGATGCTCGGATATGTCGACCGTATCGCACAGCCTGCTTCTGGCGGAGGACACCGAAATGCCCGTCAAGTGACCCACCTCACTGAAACACCATTTTATATCCCAAACCTAGCCCGGTCATTCACACTCTTCGCCCGCACCCTGATTACCCTGAATACCCGAAACGATGTTCGATGTACTCGCTGGGTAATCATGTTGACTATTCCGGTCGGTACGGTCACGGCCGGAGCACGACAGCGCGCAGCTTCTCGTAGTACGGCAGGTGGTAATCGCGGTAGGCCCGCAGCGTCGGGTCCGCAGCGACCGCCTTGGCTCCGCCGTCCGAACTGCGCGCGAAGCCGGCGGTCCGGCTGGTCGACTGGTGCCACTTGCTGGTCGTCTGCCATTCCGGCCGCATGCCGGGCTGCCAGCTCAGCGCGTCGGGCAGGAAGGAGATGCCCACGGCTTCGCAGTACGCCCGCACGGTCTCGGCCGGCCGCTCGAGCAGGTCGTCGGAGTCGATCACGACCGGCGTGGTGCCGGTGACGGCCTGCACGGCGGTGAAGATCTCGTACAGCCGGGCGAAGCCGATCTCGTCCCGGCCGAGGTCCGGTTTGAGCGCATGGTGCGACGCGATGGCCTCGGCGGGGTCACGGATGATGAAGGTATGCGTCGCGGCCGAGAGGAAGGCCTCATCGGCGAGCAGCGCCGGGTAGCGAAAGTCCGTGGTGTCCTTGAAGAACACCGGCTTCTGCGCCGCGATGGCACGAAGCGCCGCGACCACGTCCTGCTCGGTGCGCGCGGTCCGGTCGCCGACCTCCACCTCACCGAAGTCGACCACCCGGGAAAGCGGCTCGTGCACGACGACGTGATCGTCCCGCTCCGTCATCATCCGTGCGAACGCGGTGGAGCGGCAGCGCGGCGCGCTCCACAAAGCGAGCACCGGTATCTGCTCCGATGTGTGTCCCACGATTTCCCCTCGTCTCTTGTCGGCGGCGAAGCGTTGCGGCAAGTATTCAAATCAATGCAAGAGTGACACGGTCGCCGGCTGGGCCGTGTAATCAGAATTCGCAGCCGTATGGCGGGAAGTCAGCAAAATGCTTCCTCGTTAATGAACTTATCGCGGACGCGCATGGTGTCGATGTGCGTCTAGGTTTCTCTCCACGCGACAGACCGGTATTCCGTCCGGTCAATCAGTTCTAATGCGGAGGTCACGTGTCAGCGACACCAGAGCGCCCGAGTGACCGCAGGATCGCGGTGCTCGCCAGCAGGGTCGGCGCGGACGAGAAGAGGCTGTTCGACGCGTTCGACCGGCGAGGTGTCCCCTTCGACCACGTCGACACGCGCCAGCAGTGGTTCCCGGCCCGTCAGCGTGACCTGCCATGGAGTCTCGCCCTGAACCGGGAGATCGGTCAGGTCCGCGCGGCGTACGCGGCCCGCTGCCTCACCGCGGCGGGCGTCGACGTGGTCAACAGTGTGGACGCGACCGAGTTGTGCGGCGACAAGTGGCGCACCACCATGGCCCTGGCGGCAGCCGGGGTACCGACACCGCGCACCGCGCTCGGCCTCACTCCGCAGGCCACGCTGGCTGCCCTGGACTCCATCGGCTACCCGGCGCTGATCAAACCGCTGGTCGGCTCCTGGGGCCGGCTGGTGGTTCAGCTGCCCGACCGCGCTGGTGCGGAAGGGGTGCTCGAGTACGTCGCCGCGCTGCCCGGCCCGCAGTCGCATCTCGGGTATGTGCAGGAGCTGATCGACAAGCCCGAACGGGACATCAGGGTGATCGTGGTCGGTGGTCAGGTGCTGGGCGCCGTCTACCGGACCGGTGAGTCCCTGCGTACGAATGTGGCACTCGGCGGGCAGACCCGGCCGTGCAAGGTGACACCGGAGATCGACAAGCTCTCCCTCGATGCGGCTGCCGCCGTCGGCACCGACATCGCCGGTGTCGATCTGATCGAGGACCGCGACGGCCGACTGCTGGTCTTGGAGGTCAATCACCGGGTCGAGTTCACCGGCTTCCAGTCCGCGCTCGCCGACCAGGTCGATGTCGCGGACCACATCGTCGACCACCTACTGGAACGAGCGCAACGATGAACTGGGCGTTCACCTCTTCGGGCAACGTCACCGAGACGTACGCCGCCGGGCTGCTGCGCAAGATGCTGGAAATCCCCTCCTCGTCCTACCAAGAGCGCGCGCTGGCCGACTACTTGGCCGAAGAGATGACGGACCTGGGTTTCCAGACACACATCGACGGCGTGGGCAATGTGATCGGCGTGATCGAGCGCGGTGACGGTCCGACCGTGATGCTCCTCGGACACATGGACACCGTCTCGGGCCAGCTCCCGGTCCGCTCGGAGGATGGCAGGCTCTACGGCCGCGGCGCGGTGGACGCGAAGGGACCGCTCGCGGCGATGATCTGTGCCGCGGTCGGCGCGGTGGACTTCCCAGGCCGGATCGTGGTGGTCGGCGTCGTCGAAGAGGAGACGCCGCGCTCGCGTGGCGCGATGGCGATCCGAGCCACCCACGTCCGGCCGGATGCGCTCGTCATCGGAGAACCGAGCGGCTGGTCGAGCGTGGTGCTCGGCTACAAGGGCAAGCTGGACCTGCGCTACACCGTCAGGTGTCCTGCCACGCATCCGAGCAACCCGGTGCCGAAGGCGTCCGAACTGGCCGTCGCTTGCTGGGACGCATTGGTCGATCTGCTCGGGCCGGACGCGAGCCACGGCGTGTTCGACCAGCCGGGCGCGACTCTGTGCCGGCTCAACGGTGATTTGACCACGGCGACGGCGGACCTCAGCATCCGCGTCCCACCGGGATTCGACGTCGACGAGCTGGTTAGCGGGCTGCGTGACCGGTTGCTGGCTGGCAATCTCGAAGTGCTGAACTCGGTGGCGGCCTGCCGGGTGGGCCGGGCCGACCCGGCGGTGCGCGCGCTGGTGTCCGGTATCCGGCGACTGCACGCCCGGCCACGCCTTGTGGTGAAGACGGCCACCTCGGACATGAACACCCTCGCCGAGGTCTGGGACATCCCGATGGCGACCTACGGCCCGGGCGACAGCAGTCTCGATCACGCCGACGACGAGCACATCGTGCTGTCGGACTACCTGCGTGGCATCGACGTACTGACCATTGCCCTTTCGGAGTTGGCGCACTTGCCCATGCGCACGAGCGACCGGGGGAACGATGCGCCGCTGCCCATTAGGAGCCTCAGGTGACCGGTATGACCCAGCGCCTCGCCGCGCTGCCCGCAGAGCGTCGCGCGCGATTCCTTGCCCGGCTGAGGAAGCACGCGGAAACCGTGGCGGGACGCGGCCCGACGTCGCGCGGTGATATAGGTCCGACGCCGCTGTCGCACGCGCAGCAGACCCTGCGGTTCTTCGACCCTCCGGCGTCGGACAGCCCTGCCTCCGGCACTCCGCTGTGCCTGCGTCTGCGGGGCGGACTGGACGCGGACGCGTTGCGTTCGGCGCTGGCCGCAGTCGTGGCCAGGCACGAGGCGTTGCGCACCGCGATCGTGGAGCGCGAGGGCGGCCCAATGCAGGTTGTCGCCACCGAGGTCCCGGTCGAGCTGCCGGTGGTCGAAGTGGAAGGCGGCGACCACGAGCGGCGTTTGGCCGCGGCGCGGGCACTGGTCGAGCGACAGGTCGCCGAACCGTTCGACCTGAGCCGGACGCCAATGTGGCGCGCGGTGCTGTTCAGGGTGGCGCCGGACGACCACCTGTTCCTGCTCGACGTACCCACCCTCGTCTGCGACTCCTGGTCGCGCGGGGTGCTGACGCGTGAACTCGGGGAGTTCTACCGGTCGTCGCGCGACGGCGACGCACCACGGTTGCCCGACCTTCCCGTGCAGTACCCGGACTACGCGGTGTGGCAGCGCGACCGGCTCGGCAGCGGCCACCTGGAGAGGCTCACCGCATACTGGCGGGACAGGCTGGCAGGCGTCGAGGTACTGGAGTTCCCGACTGACCGGCCGCGGGGTGAGGCACGGACCTTCGCGGGCGGCAGCGCCCGCTTCACCGTCGGACATGAGGCCCTGGAGCGGGCGGGGGAACTGGCCCGGCAGGAGGGCGCGAGCCCGTTCGACGTCCTCGTCGCCGCGTTCTTCACGCTGCTGCACCGGTACTCAGGCCTGGACGACCTGGTGATCGGCTCGCCGGAAGCGAACCGGCGGCACGATGCCGTGTCGTCGGTGATCGGCCTCTTCACCGACCTGCGGGTGCTGCGCGCAGACGTCTCCGGCGACCCGACCTTTCGCGAGCTGGTCCACCGGGTCGGGCGCGTGTCGTCCGCCGCGTACAAGCAGGGCGGCCTGCCGTTCGATAGGCTGGTCAACGCGGTGGATCCGCTTGTCGACCCGTCGCGCTCACCGCTCTTCCAGATCGTGTTCGGCGTGGAGAACGCGGGCGCCACGGTCGGCCTGCTCGGCATCGCCACCTCGCACGAGGAGGTCCGGACCGCCACCTCCCGGTTCGACATGAGCTGGAACCTGACGGAGCAGGCGGCCCCCGGCGCCGACGCACTCCTTGCCATCGATTTCAACACCGACCTGTTCGACGCCGAGAGCATCGCCAGGTTCGCCCGGCACTACGACGGGCTGCTGCACACCCTGACCGCAGCCCCGGACGCCCCGTTGTCCGCCGCCGAGGTGCTGAGCCCGGCGGACAGGGAGTTCCTGGCCGAGGTCGGCAGGGGACCGATGCGGCCGATACGCGAATCCACAGTCGTGGCGGAGTTCGAAGCGCGCGTCCAGGAGTCCCCGGACAGCGTGGCGGTCGTCGTCGCCGGTGTCGAGACCAGCTACTTCGAGCTCAATGCCCGGGCGAACCGGCTCGCCGCCCTGCTGCGCGAGCGCGGCGTCGAGCCGGGCACGCGGGTCGGCCTGTGTCTGCGCAGGAACGTCGACGTGCCGACCGCGATCCTCGCGGTGCTCAAGACCGGCGCGGCCTATGTGCCGCTCGACACTGCGCATCCCTCCGGGCGGGTCGCGGAGATCGCCGCCGACGCGGGTGTGCGGGTGGTGATCGCACACGCCGAGGCCGGCAGGACCGTGAGCGAGGTCGACGCGCCCGTCGTGACGCTGGACGACGTCCGCGGGGAACTGGCGGCACTGCCCGACCACAACCCCCCGCTCGCGGCGCAGCCCGGCGACGTCGCGTACGTCATCTACACCTCCGGCAGCACCGGCAAGCCGAAGGGTGTACTGCTCGAGCACCGCGGCGTGGTCAACTTCATCGACTCCACGCAGGACCTGTTCGACCTGACACCGGCCGACCGGGTGCTCGGGTTCGCTTCGGTGACCTTCGACGTCTCCGTGTTCGAGACGTTCTCGGCGCTGCTGACCGGAGCCCGCCTGTGCCTGGCGACCGACGACGAACGGCTGTCCGTCGACCGGCTCCAGTCTCTGATGGAACAGGCCGGCATCACCGTCATCGACCTGCCTCCGACCGTGATGCCGCTGCTGGTGCCCGAGAAGTTCACTGGCCTGCGGATCGCGTTCGTCGGCGGCGAGGCGTTCAGCGGTGAGCTGGTGAACCGGTGGAACCCGGGCAGGCGGCTGTTCAACGGCTACGGGCCGACCGAGTGCACGGTGACGATGATCGTGGAGGAGTGCCCGGGCACCTGGGACGCCTCACCGCCGATCGGCCTGCCCATGACCAACCATGTGGCGCACGTGCTCGACCGCGACCTGCGCCGGGTGCCGATCGGTGTGCCGGGTGAACTGGTCATCGGCGGTGGCGGGTTGGCGCGCGGCTACCTCAACCGGGACGAGCTGACGGCCGAGAAGTTCATCGCCGACCCGTTCGGCACCGCGCCCGGCCGGCGGCTGTACCGGACCGGAGACCTGGTGAAACGGCTGGCCGACGGACGGCTTGTCTTCCTCGGCCGGATCGACCAGCAGGTCAAGATCCGCGGACTGCGGATCGAGCTGGGCGAGGTGGAGTCGGCGTTGACCGGCTTCGACGGAATCGGGCCGGTCAGCGTACGGGCGTGGACCGACGACAACGGGGACAAGCACCTGGTCGGCTACCTGACCGGGGTCAGCGAGCAGCAGGTACCGGCGGTGCGCGAGCATCTGGGCACGCTCCTGCCGTCGTACATGATCCCGTCGTACTTCGTGGTCCTCGACGAGCTTGCGCTCACCAGCAGCGGCAAGGTCGACTGGCGCAGGCTGCCAGCGCCGGACCTGAGCCGTGCGGGCGAGGGGCACAGCGACGAGTCGCTCACCGCGACGGAACGCAGGCTGCTGCGCGACGTGCTCGCTCCCCTGCTGCGCGACGACCGGATCGGCGTGCACGACGACTTCTTCCTGGCAGGCGGCAACAGTCTCCAGGCCGTTCAGCTGATGTCGGCGATCAACCGCAGGTTCGGGGTGGAGATCACGCTCGGCGACTTCTTCGTCTCGCCCACCGTCGCCCACCTGGCCACCACCATCGACACCGTCCGCGCCGCACGGCGCGATGACGACGGCGATCCGCTCGATGCGCTGGAGAGCCTGTGCGGGCAGGAAGCCGCCCGGACCGCCGCGCCGGGTGATGACCGGGCACCGGTGGTGATGCGTGCGTCGGGCCCGGCGCAGGCGATCCTGCTGCACCCGTCGGGCGGTGCACTGTTCTGCTACATACCGCTGGCCAGGGCACTGCGCGAGGACATCGGCGTGACCGGTTTCGCCGCCGATCCACGCGACGCCGCCATGGCTCCGCAGGACGGGATCGCGGCGACCGCCGCCAGGATCGCGCAGTCCCTGATCGAGACCGGCCTGCCGGAGCCGTGCTGCCTGGCCGGCTGGTCCTACGGCGGTGTGCTCGCCTTCGAGGTCGCCCGGCAGATCGAGCAGAAGACCGGAGAACGGCCGCCGGTGGTCCTGCTGGACGCCGCCTACGACGAGGACTCCGTCCCCCTCGACGAGGCGACGGTGCGGCAGCGGTTCGTGCACGATGTCGCCAGACTGACGGGGCGCGACGGCCCTCAGGTGCGCGCGGTTCTCGGCGACCCGGCCGTCGGCATGGCCGACGTCAGGCAGACGCTGACGCGCCTCGGCGTCGAACTGGAGCTCACCGACCAGGAGTTGACCTCCCGCTTCGAGACGTTCCGATCCTGCGCCCTGTCCATGCAGGCATACCGCCCGCCGGGTCCGTACGGCGGGCGGGTCACCGTGCTCACCGCCTCACCTCACATCGCCGTGGAAGAGCAGTGGCGGACGGTGTGCACGGGCCCGTTCCGGGCCGAAAACGTGCCCGGCGACCACTACACCCTTTTCACAGAACCGGCGTTGAGCCGGGTCGTCGCGGCGATCGAAGAGACGCTCGCCACTTGAGGAGACGTACATGCGGTTCGGATTCACCGAGGATCAACAACGGTTCCGGGCGGACGTGCGGAAGGCACTGCGCTCCGCCGAGGTGCGTGCCGCGGCGGCGGAGGCCACCGGCGCAAACGGCGTCGAGCCGGACGCGCGTCCGCTCTACCGTCTGCTCGGCAAGCTGGGCCTGCTTGCCGTGCACTGGCCCGTCAAGTTCGGCGGAGAGGGCCGCCCGCTGACCGATGCCGCGATCGTCGCCGAGGAACTGGTGCGCGCGGGAGTGCCGGACACGTTCCACGTCAACACCATCCAGATCGTCGGCCAGTTCCTGCTGCTGGCGGGCAGCGACGAGCAGAAGCGCCGGTACCTGCCCGCGCTGGCCCGCGGTGAGAGTTTCGCCTCGGTGCTCTACACCGAGCCGGACGCGGGGTCGGATCTCGGTGCGCTGCGGGCCGTGGCCGAACCCGACGGCGACGGTTACCGGATCACCGGCACGAAGGTGTTCAGCCTCAAGACACGGTTTGTCGACCTCGGGCTGTGCGCGGCCCGTACGACGCCGGGTGCCGGGAAGTACCAGGGAATCAGTCTGTTCCTGGTCGACATGGGCGCCCCTGGTGTGACGGTGTCGGTGATACCCGGCGTCGGCGACGAGCACTTCCACCGTGTGGACCTCGACTCGGTTCCGGTGTCGGGCGACGACCTCCTCGGTCCGCGCGACGAGGGGTGGCCGCTGCTCAACGAGGCACTGGCCATCGAACGCACCGGCCTCGACTACCACCTCAAGGCGGAGCACTGGCTCGAGGCCGCGCTGGACGCACTGATCGACGACGCCCCCGACTCTCCGCACGACGACCGCCTCGAGCAGATCGGTCGCTGGTACGGCACGCTGACGGCCGACCACGTCCTCGCCTGGGAAGTCCTCACCGGCCTTGCGTCGGACCAGGTCGATCAGGTCTCGACGGCCGTCGCCAAGTACCACAGCAGCGAACTCGCCCAGAGCATCGCGGCGTGGGCTGCCTACATCCCGAGCCCCGAGCAGCGGGCGAACCGCACCAAAGCGGCTGTGACCCTGGACTCCGCCTACCGGGAGGCACCGGGGCTCACGCTTTCGGCAGGAACCTCCGAGGTGATGCTCCAGATCATGGCCGCCGCGTTCGACTCCATCGGACAGGAAGAGCACTGACATGGACCTCACCCCCGATCCGCTCGTCATCCAGTTGCGCAAGGCATTGCGTACGGGTCTGGCCGGCGTCCCCGCCCGGATCGAGCTGCACGGCGCGCCGGTGACCGACGGAGCCTCGGGCCCTGCACGGGCGGTGCTCGACGAACTGGGTGCGGCCGACTTCGAACGGCCGGCCTCCTCCGGCGGCCTCGGCCTCGGGCTGACGGCCGGAGTGCTCGTCAGCGAGGAACTCGGCCGCGCGGCATGCGGCAACTCCTACCGGGCCGACGCGATGGCAGCCGACATGGGCGGTCCGGCAGGCGCGGCACTGACCGGACTGGAAGCACTGCCGGTCGGCAACGGGGTCACCGCGACCCCGCGAGCGGGCGGCTGGGAGCTGACCGGCACGGTCACGGTTGACGATGTGGGCCCCGGGCTGCTTCTGGTGGCCACCAGGACAGGCGACGAGCCCGTGCTCGTCGCAGTGCCACGCGATGCGACCGGCATCGGCGTGGAGGCCGGGTGCTGGCCGCCGGTCGTCCGGTTCGAGGCCACGCCGGTCACCGCGGCGAACGTGGTCGGGACTCTGGCCGACTCTCCTACCGGTCCGCTCACGCGGGCACGGCTGCGGCAGGCCGCCTACCTGCTGGGCATCGCCGACGGCGCGCACCGGATCGCGGTGGAATACGCCGGTTTCCGGCGGCAGTTCGGCACCAGGCTGCGCGATCTGCCCGCAGTCTCGTTCCCGTTGGCGCGAGCCATGGTGGCGTTGCGCGCAACAAGGGCAGCAGTGTACCGGGGGGCGTGGTTGGTCGACTCTGAGCCTGACGCCGTCGGCACCGCGCCGGTCATGGCGCTGGCGATGGCCGCTGAGACCGCGCGCGACGTGGTGCGGCTGAGCATGCAGAGCTGCGGGGTGCGCGCGATGACAGCAGAACTGGGCCTGCACCGGTACTTCCGACTAGCTGCGGCCGAGTCCGCCCGGTACGGCGATCCCGTCGCGCTGTGGCGGACGGTCGGCGCCGACCGCATTCGAACGGCGAGGCGCGCCGCAGCCGGCACAGAGCCTCCGGTCGCGGCGACGGCCCGGCCGTGAGGGTCAGCTCGCGCGCAGGCCCACCGGCAACGCGACGCTCTCGTCGCCGAAGGGCTGTCCGGCCGAGTGGATGAGCCCGGTCCGGTAGGCCAGTGACACGAGTTCGGCACGGTCGCGGACGCCGAGCTTGGTGCGCACGCGGTAGAGATGGGTACGGACCGTGGCCTCGGCGATGATCAGTTCCCGGGCCACCTCCTCGGTGGACATGCCCTGCGCCACCATCCGGGTCACTTCCCGTTCCCGCGAGGTCAGTTCGGTCACCTCCGGGCACAGCACGGTCTCCTGGGGCTCCGGCAGCGCACGGAACCAGGTGACCAGGCGCTGCGCGATGTTCGGCGCGAGCATGGTCTGCCCGGCGGCTGCCGCCTGGATCGCGGTGATCAGCTCCTGCGGGCTCGCGTCCTTGCCGAGCAGGCAGCTCACGCCGGTATGCAGCACGTCGCTCACCGTCTTGTCCGCGTCGGACTCGGTGAACACGACGACGTTGGGCGGCTCGTCCTCCTTGCCGAGTCTGCGGATCATCTCAAGGCCGGAGATGGTCTGGAGGTTCAGATCCGTGACCACGACATCGGGCCGCATGGTGCGCACAAGAACGATGGCTTCCATGCCGTTGTGGGTCGTGCCGATCACGTCGATGTCCGGCACCGCGTCGAGGAGGGTCTTGAGACCGTCCGCGATAACGGGCAACTGATCACAGATGAGCACCCGAATGGTCATTGTGTTCCCCCTCGAAAAGGATTAGGTAGAAGCCTCGCTGTCATGAACGGGATCGCGGCGCGCGGATATCGCGAGGCTCACCCCGGAAGGCACCTGTTCGGCCTCATCGACGTGACGTGCATCAACGCGTGTGATGCGAGGGCAGACCGGACGCGGGGCCACCGCCTGATGCGGTGTCGACTCTCAACAGTGGCTCTTCCGGGTGGCTGGACTGGTAGGCCACAACCACTGGTTGCGGCCCACCGGCTCAGCCGTTGCCGTTATTGTCACCCGTCTCCAGAAGGACCACATTTGTCAGAGAAGCGGAGGCGACGATGGGCTGCCGGACCGTCTCCGGCGCGTCGGAGGAGGCCGTGGCCCCTCCCAGAAGTGCCCCGAGAGCGATGGCGGAGGCGGCGGCGACAGGGGCGAAGCGCATGAGTGAACTCCTTTGGAAAGGAAGACCTTTTCGACTCCGCTGATACTCCCGGCCTGTCCTCCCCGCCCGTTCCCCTCTGGACACCCGCCCGATCCCCGCGTCGGGGGCCGCCCAACTCGCAGGACTCACCGTGCGGTCTCCGGCACTTTCATGAGGGAGAACAGATCGCCCGCCGCCGAGCGGTGCTGCTGGGCCACCCGCGCATGTCCCTGGGCCTCAGCGGTACGGGCGAGGCCCCACAACGCGCACGCCTCGTCGTAGCGCAACTCCATGCGGCAGGCAATCTCGTGGGCCAGAAGCTGCTGAGCCTGCGCGGTGTCCAGGTCCCCCTGCGCGTACAGCACACGCCCGACCGAGAGGTGCACGGTGGCACGGTGAATGTCATCGGTGTTGCTGGTGGCCTTGGCGAGTGCGTGGCCGGCACTGTCCGCCGCCGCCTCCAGCTCACCCAGGCGCACCAGCACGTCGGCTCTGCGGGCGAGTACCAGCGCCAACACGGAGGGCATGTTCATGCGCTGGCACCGCTCCAGCGCCGCGTCGGCCCGGGCGAGCGCCTCCTCGAAGCGGCCCAGCCCCTCCATCGCCTGGGAGAGATTACTCAGCGCGTCCACGGAGAGCTGAATCTCCTTGATCGAGTCGAAGATGACCACCGCCCGCTCCGCCGACTCCGCCGCTTCCTCGAACCGTCCCAGCCGCACCTGGATCAGGCTCAGCGTGCTCAACGACGAGCCGTCGAGCCGAGTGAAGCCGAGTTCCTGCGCGCACGCGTTGGCCTCCTGGCACAGCCGCAGCGCGCGTTCCAGCTCCCCCATGCTGTTGTACGCCTGGCCCAGCCGGGCCCGGCACTCCGCCTCGCTATGCACGTCCTCCATCAGCTGGGACAGCTCGACGGCTTCCTCCAGTCGGGCGACCGCGTCGCGCAACTGGCCCAGCCGCCACTTGCCCATGGCCAGATTCATCAGGTTCAGCCGGGTCAAAGCCTGGTCCCCGAGCTGTTGCGACGCGCTGACACCCTTCTCCAGCGCCACGTTGGCGCTGGCGTCGTAGCCGCGGATGCTGGAGTGGAAGCCCAACTCACGCGGCAGCCGCGCGGCGTGCCATAGCAGTCCTCCGTGGTAGGCGGTGTCCACCGCTGCCAGCAGACTGTCGCGGTGTTGGTCGAGCCACTGGAGCGCCTTGTCCTTGCGGTCAAACTCGGCGCGCGCCCGGCCTGTTTCGTCATGTTTCCCGAAACGGCGCCGTCCGGGAAACAGCGTGTCACACGCGGCTTCCGCCGTGTTCAGATAGTGGTCCAGCAGTCGCCGCACCGCCTCCCCGTCCTCCGGCGCCCTCTGATCCTGCGCGACCCGCTGCACGAAGCTGCGCACAAGATCGTGCAACGCGTACACGCCCGGCTCTCTGGCCTCCAGCAGCCGTACATCGACCAGTTCTTCCAGTACGTCCTCGGCCGTCAGGACGTCCGTGTCCAACAGTGCGGCGGCTTCTTCGGTATCCAGATAGCGTCCGGGGTGGTGTCCCAGAAGCCGGAAGGCCGTGCGCTGGTCCGGGGGCATGGACTGGTACGACAGGAGCAGCGCGCCCGCGACGCCCCTGCCCTCGCTGGTGAGTTCGTCCAGTCGCCGGTCATGGTCGCGCAGTCGTTCAACGAGTCGCTGGACAGTCCATTGTGGACGGTTCGCCAACCGGGCGGCGGCAATCCTGACCGCCAGCGGGAGTCCTCCGCACAGCCGCAGCAGCTCACGGGCCGCGTCCGGCTCTCTCTCGACGCGTTCGACACCGAGGGTGTTGCGCAGGAGTTGGTGGCTGTCCAGCTCCGGAAGGGCGCCCACGGAGAGCCACTCGGCTCCGTCCAGTCCGGTCAGTCGCGGACGGCTGGTGATCAGGACCAGGCTGTCGGAGGCGGCGGGGATCAGCGCCCGAACCTGCTCGGAGGCGGCGGCGTTGTCCAGGACCAGCACCATGCGACGACCTCGCATGTAGGACTGCCACAGCGCGGCGCGTCCCGCTGGCACCGTGGGTATCTCCTCGCTGGGTATGCCGGCGGCGGCGAGCAGGTCTCCCTGTGCGTGGAACACGCTGAGCGGTGTCTGGCCCGGTGTGAAACCGTGCAGGTCGATGAAGAGACTGCCGTTGGGATACTGCTCAGCCAGTTGATGGGCGGCGCGGATGGCCAGGGCCGTCTTGCCGCCGCCGCCCATGCCGTCGAGGGCCAGGACCGTCGGTGACCCCACCGGGGCACGTCTGACCGCATCGCAGATCCAATGCAGCTCGGAGCTGCGGCCCGAGAAGTCGGGCACGTCGAACGGCAGCGCGTGCGGGGCTTTGGTCACCTGCTGCGGGACACGGGACGCGGAGCGTTTCGGACGAGTGAGCGACGAGTCCTGGCGCAGGATACGTTCATGCAGTCCGGTCAGCTCCACGCCAGGGTCAATGCCCAGTTCGTGCGCGAGATGGTCGCGCACGCGGACGAACTCGTCGAGCGCGGCGGCTTGTTGCCCGGAGTGGTAGAGGGCGAGCATCAGCCGGCTGCGCAGCGTCTCGCGCAGTGGATGCTCGTCCACGAGGACCCGCAGTTCACCCGTGATCTCGGCGGCCTCGCCCGCGTCGATGCACAGTTCGTAGAGCTGCTCGGCGGCAGTAAGCCGTTGCTCCTCCAGGGCCGTCGAGGCAGCATCGACCACACGGCCTCCGGAACCGGCCAGCACCGGTCCTCGCCATAGCGCCAGCGCCTCACGCAACTGTGCGGCGGCCCGCTGTGCTTCCCCCGCGTCCAGTGATTCCCTGGCCTGTCGTAACAGCGTCTGGTACTGCAGCAGGTCGAGTTGCTCGGTGTCGATGACCGCGCGGTATCCGGGCCCGTCGGTGACGATGATGTCGGGGCCGTGCGGAATGCGGCTGCGCAGCTTGGCCACCGTCTTGCGCACCTGGTGCTCGGCACTGTCCGGCGGTTCGTCGTTCCAGGCTGCCATCACCAGCCGGGAGACGGGAACGACGCGCCCGGCCTCGAGGAGCAGCGTCACGAGGACACGTCGTTGCAGATCCCCGTTGACAGGTATGAGAGCGCTGCCGCTGCGGACCTCCAGAGATCCCAGGACGACGAATTCCGGTTGTGCATTTGTGACGTCTTCAGCATGTCTCGATGTCACGTCCCGCACCCTGAGCTCCCCCGTCAGCAATGAGATGGGACACAATCTAGCGAGGGTAGATCATTTCACGGAGAAACAGCAGTAGGCATGTTCACACCAAGTCCCGTCCTCGCGCCTAGCTCACTTCAGAAGGAGAACGCAACTGCGCGGCGCGCGTCATCGGTCGGCCGACCGGATATAGGTGACAAGATCTCGTCGCGCCTTGGCGATCCGTTCGCGGGTGAGCTCCGGCGTGTCACCCTCGACGACCACATAGGCGCGACGGGCACGTGGGTCACCGACGGGAGAGATCCAGTCACCGACAGTGTACGGGAAGCGGGCTCCGCGAACCCATGGGGTCACGGCGATGTCCTCCGTGCCGGTGTACGTCTCCAGTCGCCCCTCGGGCAGCAGGAAGAAACCGACCTCCGCGTACCGGGAAGCGCTCGGCACGGCCGGGCGGCTTCCCAGGAGACCCGTGAAGACCGCTGCCTCCAGGTCGAACCCGCACGCGATCTCGACGAGCAGGGGGATACGGTCGGCGCCAAGGTGCGCTCGGCAGGACACGATCCGCGGCCCGTGGGGCAGCAACGCCACCTGCGTGTGGGCCGGGCCGGAACGGTATCCGCTCGCCGTCAGCCGCTCCTCGACCGCCGCTCCGATGATCTTTTGTTCGTCGGCGGTCAACGGCGCCGGATGGAGGTAGCCCGTCACGAGGAAGTGTGGTGGCCCCGTGGTGCGTTGAGCCGTCATCCCCACGACGTGGTGAGTCCCGTTCACGGTCAGCGTCTCGACGCTCACCCTGGGAGCCTCCGCAGGGGCCCAGTCGTCCCCTGCCCAGACCTGGAGCCGTTCGTACACCGCCGGCGGGTTCGGAGACAGCCCCAGCTGCCACGCCTCCCGGACCACCGGCAGGACGGAGCCGCCGTGTCCGCAGTGCAACACGGTGTCGATGCCATGGCGCCGCGCGGTCCGCGCGATGACTTCGCGCAGTCCGGTCTCGTCGGTGAAATCGGTGAGCAGCAGCTCCTCGGAGACCTCTTCGACGGACGGCGCGAAGTTGGCCTCAAGCTGCGACGGATCCCATACTGACCAGATATGAAGCCCCAACTCGGCTCCCTTTCGCGCGAGTTGGTGGCTCGGCATCACCAGGAGCACTCTGAACTGCGAGCTTCTTGGGGAGTATGCACACATACACGTCACTGTGTAGTGCGGTCTTCCCTCCCTGGTCCCCTTCTCTTCCCTTGCCGGGCGACCTCGGCCGGCGACGATCACGATCTTCAGTCCGTTGTCGGTGGAAGCGTGGCCGAGGGTCGGGGCCAGCGGCGGGTAAGCGAGATGCGTAGCCGTGGCGGAGGAATGTCAACGTAATGCGTCCTGGCGGCTGAACCTGTCGCGGACGCGCAGGGCGCCGGGGTGTCCGTAGCGTCCGTCGTACTCGCCGACACGGTCGGCGCAAGTCGCCCCGATACCACCGGTGATGACACGCCGATCGATATGCGGAACCTGGCGGTGAGATGTCCGAAAACCAGTGGAACAGTACCGCTGCTTATCCCTACCGTACTGCCGAGTCAAGTCGTCTAGTCAGAAACATGCCGTTGTACACCCCGTGAGACATCCCGAGAGCTGATTTATCGCGCGTCACGCATGTGCGCCGCGCTTCTTTTTGCTGCGGATTTCTCACCGAAACAGGGGTGCTTCTGTGCTCGAAAACTGGATGGTCGAACCCGTCTGTCTGCCGCTCATTCGGCGTCGTTGCCACGTGTGCGCGTCCGACCGCTTCCGGACAAGCGGTAAATTTCGTGTCAACGCGAACCACAAACTCATCGACGTCTGGCTCCTCGCGCTCTGTACCGCTTGCGGGGACACTGCGAAGCTCACGGTCCTGGAGCGGATGAACGTGCGCTCCGTACGACCCGAACTGCTGGACCGGCTGCATGACAACGATCCTGGCCTGGCAGCTGAGTTGCTCCAGGATCCGATCGTGCGGCGTCGCAATCGCATCGCCCTCGACTGGGACAACGCCTGGCGCCTCGACACAGGCGGATCGGATCACCTGGGCCGCGAGGTGGTCGATGTCTCGGTCCGCTTCGCGGCGCGGATCCCTGTCCGGCCGGTGCGACTGATCGCTGAAGGTTGCGGTCTTTCGCGGGCCGAGGTCGAGAAACTGGTCACGGAAGGGAATCTCGTTTCGGCGGTCCGACTGAGCAGCAAGCTCTCCGGCGACTTCGCCTTCACGCTCAAGCGCTGAGCCCCTCATCGGGACCTGAGGTGAAGTTCCATGGTGAGGCGGTCGTTGACTTCAGACCGAGTCGCTCCGTCGGGAAGAAGAACGGATGCGGCGAAGGTGGAGTCCGCCTGGAACTGCGGCGGAACGCCCTCCCGGGAAGCGCGAGTTGTGAAGTCGCCCGCCTGCGTACAAGTGAGGGCGGGCCAGCTCTGTACACCGTCATGGTGGAAGACCGGTGTGTGAACGCTGGGCAAGCCGGACAATGACGCGGTGGGCCATGGAGTTCTACCGGGCAGGGTGAGGATGCGGAACGGGGAGAAGCGGATCGCCGTGCTGGAGGAACTCGACGAGCGTCAGCACGCGGCTGGGCACCACTGGGTCGTGGATAAGGAGGGGCACGCCCCTTTCCGACGCGGTGTGGAAGCGGTGGTTGGAGAAGGGCTGGCGGAGTTGGCCGATCGCGAGACACGCGCGGAACTCTCCGCTTACGCGGCTCGTCCCGTGCACTGGACAGCGCGACTTACGGGACACGGCCGCGACGTCCTGGTGTTCGCGCGTAGCCGGGCGCTGGCTGAGCCGGAGGTCTACTGCCCGGCGCCCGGTGAGCAGTTGGTGGAGCTGCGGCCCGCGCAGATGGTCGCCCTACGGGTTTTCGTCGCGCTGGCCGACGAGTTGGCGACCCCGCCCGCCGAGGGACTCGCCGAACAGGTCCGCAGCGCACACTTCACCCCCACGGACAAGCGGTGGCGGCTGCACCTGACTTAGGAGCAGATCACATCGGCCGCCTACGGTTTCTACCTGCACCGGCTGGGCGGGTCGGCGGCCGAGGCCAACAGGTTCGGCCGCGAATACGGTGCGATCTACCGTTCGTCCCCCACCGCCGGCGAGCCGACCCTGATACGCATGACTGCCGTGCGCGGGCCGGGGCAAATGGAGAACGAGCAAGGCTGATCATCCGCCGAGTGTGTTCACCGTTCTCTGCCGGCGTCGGACGGTTGCCGACCGGAGGGGATCGACCCTAGCTTGATCTTTAACCTGTGCGGCGTGGTCGTGGGGTGGTCGACTTCTTCGTTTGTTGTTTCGCCGCCGGTGTTTTGCGGGGTGTGTGGACGTCGTGGCGTGGGGTGGGTCGGGTGTTCTTTCGGCCTGGGGGTCGTCCGGGGCCGGGGCGGGTGGGTTTCGGTGCTTGGGCTGGGCAGCCGGCCTTTGGGCGGATGTGCCGGAAGTCGCGGCGGACTCGGGCGGGGGTGAGCCTGTCCGGCGGAGTTGGTCTTTCCCAGGGGCGACGCCGGTCGGCCGCCAGCGGCCGGGCGAGCCGCAGTTGGGTGTAGGCGGCGAGGATCAGCCAGGTCCATCGGTCGGCTGCTTCGGGGGTGCGGATCTTCGGGGAGGTCCAGCCGAGGGTCTGTTTGAAGAGGCGGAAGGTGTGCTCGATGTCGAAGCGTCGCAGGTATGCCTGCCAGAGCCGGTCGGCGTCCGCCGCAGTGGCGTCGGTGCCTGACCACCACAGCCAGACCGGCTTCGGTGTTGCTCCGCTGGGCAGGTGGCCGATGTCCAGGCGGATTACCGTCCCTTCGACGATGGGGAGGGTGCCGTCGGCCGCGGCCCAGGACGAGCGGTGGGTCAGTCTGGGGTGCAGGCGGTCCCAGGAGCGGGTCTGGGCGGTGCCGTAGAGGCGGGTGTCGGTGACGGTCTCGGTGTCCGGGCTGTGCCAGGTGTCGGGCTGCCCGAAGACGAACTCGCCGCCGTGCCGGGGTGGCCGGCCCTGAGTGTGCGGCAGCCGGGGCGGGACAGCCCTGCGCAGGACGCGGTCCGAGCGCATCCTGGCCAGCACCTGCACGGGCAGGTCCTTCAAAAGGAAGCCAAGGCGGGGTGCGTCGTATCCGGCGTCCGCGACGATGAGGATGTCGGGATCACCGGTTTGCCACTGCCCCGCTGCGATCAGTCGCTGAAGCAGCTCGCGCAGTTGGCGGACGGTGACGGTGGCGGTGTCGTCGCCGGGCGTCAGACGCAGAGCGTCCAACGGCGCGGTCCATGAGCTGCGGCCCGGCTCCAGTGCGCAGATGATCGAGTAGGGCCAGCCGGGGACGGGGATGTGCTGGTCCTTGCCCCGGCCGTAGGTGTGGCACAGGATCCGCTGCGGTGACGTGTGGGCATCGGGCCGCAGCCAGCAGGTGACGTCGATGGCCAGGACCAGCCGGCCGTCGGCAGCCCGTGGCAGTGGCACTTCGGCCAGGGCCCGCCGCAGCCGGCCGGCATCGATGCGGCCACGGGCCACCGCGGCGTAGAGCCCGCCATGACCGCGGCGGTGTTCACCCACCAGCGACAGCTCGGCCAGAGACCTCACTGGTCCGTCACCGCACAGAACGGCATCGGCCAGCTCGAACAAGGCGTCCGAACGGGTGGTCAGGCAGGAGTAGAACTCGCCCCGGAAGCATGACAGTTGTGCCAATGCGTCAGACCGGGCGTCGTGATGCAGCAGACTCATCCTCACGGCCTTCGTTCTGAATGTGTGTGTTCCTTGGTCGGAGCACATGTTCAGACGAAGGCCGCTTCCACGTACGGCAGTTACCGGACCGAGTGATCAAGTTCGACCTGCCATTCGACGCCGAACGTTAAAGATCAAGCTAGGGCACATGCCCAGCCGGGGCGGCATGACCGTTCGGCACTCCGAAGGGCAGCATCATCCACGAACTGGCGGAGCGGCACCCGCGCACAACCGACGTCCGTGAGCTGCAGGTCGCCGCTTTCAGGCCTTGTCTGCCCAGTACTCGGCCAACATCTCGCCAGGCCAAGCAGGCTCGTGAAGCGCGCCCCGCGGCCCCATCTCCTCGAAGTACGGCGACACGTCATAGATCTTCGTGCCGACCACGGCGTCCAGATCGGTGACGCGCAGCCTGAGCCCTTCGACCCCGAGCAACCGGGGGAAGCTCTGTGCCAGTTGGTTGGGGCGTCGATGGTTGCGATGCGCGAACGTGCCCGTCGCCGGCCACTGGGCGTTTCCGCGCGGGCTGCGGGCGTGGTACTCGACGTCACTGGGTGAGGCCAGATTGAAGTGCCACACCACCACCAGGTGGGAGAACTCCTCCAAGCCTTGCACGGAGTCGACGGGGAACTCGGATTCATCGAGCTGGATCACCGACTCGACCCCGCCCCAGTAGTCGTCGGCGACCTCGGGACGGCCTTCGACGACTTCTCCGATCGGGTTGATCTCCAACGCCATGCCCAGCCCTTCGTCTCCGCCTAAACGACGTCTGTGGTCAATCTACTTGTGCCAGGTACGAGGCCGCGCGAGCGTCGAGGATGCCTACTGTGGGTATGCCACGCCGTCGGTAGGGCGAGAGCAGTTGCCGCATGTCGACGACTGTCTGACGAGCCCGTCCTGAATAGATTCCGTCCTCCATCGCGTCCAAGACCTTGGTCCAGGTCGCACAGGCCTCTTCAACGCCACCGTGCGCGATCTGCGTCGCCCCCATGTATCCAAGGGTGACTGCGTGTGTACGCCGGAATGCCGCCCCGCGCGTACGCACCGAGCGCCGGAACTCCTTGACCGCTCGTTGATGGTCTCCGAGATCCCGCAGGGTGCAAGCGGTCTCGTGCGCCAGGGAGGCTTCGCCGAAGAAGAAGGTTCTGTCCGGCTCCCTGATCCCGTCGTGGGCATTCGACAGGTCGTCCTCAGCACGCAGCAGGGCGCGCGCTGCCTCCGACCTGTGGTCGTTCGCGGCGAGGGTACGTGCGTGCACCACACCAAGAAGCGCTCGTTCGCGGGGAGTCGCCGCATCGTACCGAGCGCCGTGCACCGAAGCCTGCGCGATCTGGAGAGCCTCGCGTCGAAACCCCAGGTCGAGTGCTTGATGCGCCATAGCGCGCAGGATGTGCCCGCTCAGCGGCGCGTCGCCCGATCTGGCAGCCAACTTCACCGCGGTGTTGAAGCGGCTGAGCGCAACGGCATGCTCACCGTTGTCGAAAGCCATCCAGGCCGACACGTAAGCCAGTTCCGCTGTTGCCGAGAACATCGCACGTCGCGTCTCGTCGTTGGTGAACCGACCCCGAAGGAAGCCAAGGGCTTCGTGTTTCAGGTACTCGTCGACCGCTCGTCGTCCATGTCCGCCCCCACGCCGCTGATCCATTCGGGAGAACGCGAGAGTCAGCTCTTGTACCGTTTCGACGTCTCCGCGGCCGACGCGTTTGCCGGTCGGGGGCTCCGGGACCGGCGACTGCGACATGGCGTCCCACCACGTCACGTCGGGCAGTATCAGGGCGGCTGCGGAGTACACCCCGCCTGTCAGTAGACGACGCCGGTCTGCGTCCACGCCACTCCCCAGGTCGCTCAGCGCGATCAACGGATCGACGCGCCAGTCCAGCGCCCCCTGCGCTGATGAGGTGGAAACTGTGAACCCAGCTTCCTGCGGCGTGATTTCACGCTTCAATCGACGGGACAGCGCCTGGCACAAGATAGCTGGCGCAATTCCAGTCGGTTGGGTGCCCCCCACCCACATGCTCACGTGGGAGCGTCCGATCTTGGAGTTTTCCCGAACTTCGCCGTTCAGCGTCTCAGTGGCGACCCGGTTGTACGCTGCGGCCGTCATGGCTCGGGACCAGCGAGCTTCCAACAACAGCGCGTCTAGACGTTCGTTCCTCTCGCGCGCCATCCTGCGCCCCCGCGACTGAAAGTGATCTTTGATCGGGTTGACCGATCTGCCGTTGTCTGCGTCCGGGATCAGTCAGTTGCTTCACGGTAGTGCTCAACTTCCCTCGCTTGCAGCCGAGGTGGCGAAATATCACCCTCAGCGTCCGTCGAGAGGCGCCGAGACGGACATCGTCGTGTACCGGGCGATGGCGTCGAATCACCGATCGCCGGCGGTCTCTCAGAGCTCAGGGAGCCGGTAGCACAAGCAACTCCCCTTGAGATATGGGGACTTGTTCTTTGCCCTCAACTGCGCCGTCTCTCAAGGCTCATGTAGCGCTGACCGCGACTTCCCTTGGCGATCTTTGACCACCTTGACCACCTCCAAGCCCTTGACCCCATGCCCATAACTCTGATTCCGCGGTTCGCTCAGTAGGCCCGACACCCGACGAGCGGGAGCACCCCCACATGAGTTCCTCTACTGGCAGTGCCGTCGTCACGCGCGATGTACGTTTGGGCGGCGTCGACTTGCAGCCGCGCAGCTCGATCGGCCTGCGATGAGTCCCGCCACGACCGTCGCCACGGTCTCTACAGAACTCGTGCAGCGGACCACCCAGGTCTTCGCGGTAACTTTCGCCCCCGACTACGCCCGTGTCCGCCCCATCCGCCAGATCACTACGGGCTACCTGCAGCTGTGGAAGGTACCCGAGTCGATCGAGGAGGACATCGCGCTCGCCGTCTCCGAACTCGTCACCAACGCGATCAAGCACGGCCGCGGAGACATCGGCCTGAAGGTCCTCTACGCCGCCGGAGAAGTACGAGTCGAGGTCACCGACGGAAACCCGACACCGGCGCAGCTCACCACTGCGGACGACGATGATGTCTCCGGCCGCGGCCTTCTCCTCGTCGCCGCTCTCGCGTGGAAATGGGGCGTCAGCGACAAGGGCAAGACAACGTGGTGCGTCTTCCAAATCCCTGCCTGGAGATCGTGATGGTCACCGTCACATGTGACGCTGCCACGGTGTCGAGTCAGCGGTACTCAACCGAAGATGCCACCGTGGGCACACTCCTCGTTGGCCTGCGCCGCTTCCTCGCAAACGAGGCGATCGACGACGAGTTGTGGGACGACCTGGATGCCGTACTCGGTGAGTTCACGCCCCCCGCCTCACACGAGATCGCAGCCATCACGGCGCGATTTCGCAGGGCAACCACCACGCTCGTGGAGATCGTGCCATCCCTCGTACGCCCCTACCCGCTCTGGCCGCTCCAACGTCTGATCTTTCTGAGCGCCGAACACCCTTCTCCTGAGTACGCCCGAGGACATCTCAACCGACTCGCCATGGGCATTCTCGACCTCCTGGAGCTGATGGGAGACGACGCTGTATGACGCGCACTCCCCTCGAAGAAGATGAGGGCAAGATCCTGGCCCTCGTCACGACAGCCCTGTCCTGGGACCCGCATGGCCCCGACCTCGGCCTTCCGGCCGTCGACGTCGCTCTGGACATGGCCAAGCAGTTCGCCCAACGCGGCAGGATCCTCGCCGACGATCTGTGCACCCGGTTCCTCAACATCCCCGCCGACTCGTGGGCCGGGGTCGGCGCACAGGCCACCCTTGGCGAAGCCGCCCGGCGCCTCAGCCTGAGGCCTTTGGTCCAGAGCGCCGCCCCGCGGTCGGCCGCGCACCGCGCACAGAATCTCGCACGCCTCGTCCAGGCGCTGTTCCGCGCGATAGATCAAGTAACCGATGAGCGGGCCCGGTCCACCCTTGTACGGACGTCGCTCCGGAGATGACGCTCCAGGGCGGGACTACGAGGTCGTCGATTTGGACGATCTTGCGCCCGCCGCTAGACGGCCGCCGGCGGTCTTGATCGCAGATCGGACCGCCGAGCGACGCTCCGCCGGCGCCCGAACCCTCATGCGCCGTCCGCCACGTCACCGTCGGCCCCGGGCGAGTCGACGAGAAGGGAGCCCGTCCGCCGATAGCCTCCCGGCCCGCCAGCACGTTCATGCCGGCCTCCGTCCCCAAAACACGTACGACCGAAGGAAGTTCATGACCAACGCGACCGTCGAGCCCGACGAGGCGACCCGTCTGCGGAACAGAGTGGTGAACGAGCTGTGCGCGGACGGCACGATCTCTTCTCCCGAGATCGAAGCCGTGCTGCGCAGGGTGCCGCGCCACGAGTTCACCCCGGACGCGACGCTGGAGAAGGCGTACGACACGTACGCCGCAGTGATCACCAAGACGGACGAGCACGGCATGCAGCTCAGTTCCGTCTCTGCCCCGCAGATCCAGGCCATGATGCTGGAGCAGGCTCGGCTGCTGCCTGGGATGAAGGTGCTGGAGATCGGCTCGGGCGGTCTGAACGCGGCCTACCTCGCCGAACTCGTGGGTCAGGACGGCGAAGTCGTCACGGTGGACATCGATCCCATCGTCACCGGACGCGCTCGTCGCCTCCTGGACGAGCACGGCTACGACCAGGTGCGCGTCGTCACCGCCGACGCGGCCGCGCCGATCCCGGACCTCTGCGCGGTGGATGTCGTCCTGGTGACGGTCGGAGCCTGGGACATCCCCCCGACCTGGATCTCGCAGCTCAAGCGGGGCGGCCGGCTCGTGGTGCCGCTCCGGATGCGAGGCCTGACCCGCTCCGTCGCCTTCACCCAGGTCACGGGCGAACACGGCGACTACCTGGAAAGCGAGTCGGCGCGCATCTGCGGCTTCGTCGCGATGCAGGGCTCGGCCGCCCACCGGGAAGAACTCCTGCTGGTCAACGGCACCCCGGAGATCGGCCTGAAGTTCGATGACGGCCTGCCGGCCGACCCGCACCGGCTGGACAACGCCGTCACGCATCCGCGCCATGAGCTGTGGACCGGCGTCACCGTCCGCCTCCAGGAACTCCTCGACACCCTCCAGATGACGATGGCGATCAGTCTGCCGGGCTTCTGCACGATGGCCGTCGACGAAGACCTGGACACGGGCCTGGTCGCTCCGACGAACAAGCGGTTCACCCTCGCTGCCGTCGAGGACGACACCTTCTGCTACCTCGTCACCCGCCGCACCGAGGACAACAAGCACGTCGAGTACGGCGTGCACGCTCTCGGTCCGAACGCGAAGCAGCTCGTCCACAAGGTCGCCGACGTGCTGCACGACTGGGAGGGCAACCGGCGCGGTGGCCCCAGCCCGGTCATCCGGGTCTATCCGGCCGGCACCTCCGACGACCGAATCCGGGCAGACCGGGTCATCGACAAGGTGCACAGCCGGATCTCGCTCTCCTGGCCCACGGCGTAACGCCAAGAGCCAGGCCGTCCCGCACCACCCGACGTAGAAGGAAGGGCACCATCATGACGAGCGCCACACTGGACCCGCCCGCCCCGCTGGCGGGCCTGGACGACGACTTCGCGCCCCTGAACGTGAAGGTCGTCGTCTCCGAGCACTCACTCGGCAAGCTCATGTGCGCCACCGGCGACGGCTGCGGAACCACCTGCGCGACGGGCGCCTCCGCCTGCAACTCCTTCGTGGAGGACCCTGCCTGATCCAGGCCAGTCTCTCGCCGGGGGTCGGGCGCATCACCGTGCCCGGCCCCCGGCCCTCCCCGTTCCGCGCGTCGCCTGAAGGAAGGGACCATGGCTCCCCGAGCAGTCGCCAACTACCAGTGGCAGGGCGCCGCGATGCTGCGCGCCACCACCAGCCCCGGACCGGCAGACGTACCCCGCACCCTCGACCTGGACGACGTGACCGTCACCCGCGGGTGGCTGAACCGCATCTGGCAGCGCGAAGAGGCGCGCAGCGCACTGGAGTTGGCCACCCCCGTCCTGTCTGCCGCCGTCGAGGCCGTCATCCAGGGCAAGCAGAGCGATCCCCGCCAGGTCCGTCGTACCGCGCTGTCGACCGCCTCCTACCTCCTGCGGTGGCAGCACCGTCCCACGCCGCTCGGCCTGTTCGCCGGCACCGCTCCTCTGACGGTCGGGCGCCGGGCGAGCGTGCGATGGCGAGACAAGCACCGTGTGGCGATCCGGCCCGACGCGGAGTGGGTCACCGACATCGTCCTGCGCCTCCAGCGCAGCCCTGAACTGATGAAGCGGATACCGCTGATCGCCAACAACGCCGCCCACGTTCGCGGCGACCGGCTTGTGGCGCCGGGCCCGCCGGCCGACGGCTACGCCCAACTCCTGGCCCCGGTCGAGATATCCGTGCGCAACGCCCGGCCGGTGGCCGCCGCCATGGACGCGGCCCGTACCCCCATCGCCTACCTCGTCCTCCACACCCACCTGCGCGACCGCTTCCCGCAGGCCACCGCAGATCGGATCGACGCGCTCCTCGGCAGCCTGATCGAACAGCAACTCCTCATCAGCAGCCTGTGGGCCCCGATGACCACGGTGGACGCCTTCCAGCACCTGTGTCGTGAGCTGGAGAAGTACGAGGCGGACACGGTGCCGGACATCCGGGACCTGGTCCATGCGCTGAACACGGTGCGCGAGGACGTTTCCGCCCACCAGCCCGTGCATTCGGGCCCCGGTGCGAGCGCCGTGGCAGCGCGGATGCGCGACCTCTCCCCGGTCACGCCGACGCCTCTGCTCATCGACACGGCCCTCGACTGCGAGGTGCAGCTCCCGCAGGCCGTGGTGGCGGAGGTGCAAGCGGCCGTCGCGGGCCTGTACCGGACCACGCCGCAGCCCTACGGCTACCAGCACTGGCGTGACTACCACCGTCGCTTCCGGGCTAGGTACGGAGTCGGTGCCCTGGTGCCGGTGATGGAGCTGGTGGCAGACAGCGGACTCGGGCTGCCCGCCGGGTACATCGGTTCCGACCGCGGCTCCGCTCCGAAGCTGCTCACCGACCGCGACGAGGTACTGCTCGGCATGGTGCAGCAGGTTCTCATGGACGGCCGGGACGAACTCCGGCTCACCGACGCGATGATCGATGCCTTGGAGAAGGCCGCCGGAAGTGACGAGCGGCAGTTCGTGCCTCGGGTGGAAGTCGCCTTCGAAGTACACGCGCCCAGCACCACGGCGCTCGCCCGCGGCGACTTCGACGTACTGCTGACCTCAGTCCCGCGCCCCGGCAGCAGCATGGCCGGCCGGTTCGCCCACGTACTGCCGCCCTTGCAGCAGGACGCACTCGCCACCACCTACCACGGTGCCCCTGGCGCGCTCCCCGCTCAGCTCGTTTTCCCTCCACTCCGCCGCCGCAACGAGAACGTCACCCGCACACCGCGGCTGCTGCCCCACGTGATCGAGCTGTCCGGCCACCAGACGACCGACGAGACGACGATCCCGCTCGCGGACATCGCCGTCACCGCCGACGCCCGCTCCTTCCACCTCGTGCAGATCTCCACCGGCAGCCATATCGACGTACGGGTTCTGCACGCCCTCGAAGGCGGCACTCAAACCCCGCCGCTGGCCCGCTTCCTCGCAGAGGTGGCCACCGCGCGGTACGCCGCCTACAAGCCGTTCCACTTCGGCGCCGCCGCCCGACTGCCCTTCCTGCCCCGGGTCCGCTACCGCCGCACCATCCTCACCCAGGCCCGCTGGCTGCTGACCGCCGACGACCTGCCCGGCCGGGCAGCCTCGACGGAGCAGTGGGACCAAGCCTTCGACGCCTGGCGAGACCGCCTCCGCGTCCCGGACCGCATCGCCATGATGGAGTACGACCAACGCCTCCCCCTGGACCTGACCCACTCGGTTCACCGCCGTGTGCTGCGCGCCGCTCTCGACAACCTCCGGCGTCTGGAACTCCGCGAGGTTCCCAACGGCGGCGCCCACGGCTGGATCGGACGGGCCCATGAGATATGGCTCTCCCTCGACCTACCCCAGCCCGAGAACACCGACGTGTCCCGACCGCGCCCCGCCACACCGACGGCAACCGGCCGGCATCTTCCCGGCGCCGGTGACGTTCTCCACGCGCAGCTCCACGCCCATGCGCGCCGCTACGACGAGATCCTGCACCGGTACCTGCCCCGGCTGCTCGCTGCATTCGGCGACACCCCGCCGACATGGTGGTTCACCCGGCACCGGGAGATGGCCCGCCCGGACGCCGACCAGCACCTCGATCTCACGCTGCACCTTCCGCAGAACGCGTACGGCACCGCGGCCGAACACGTCCACACGTGGGCGGAGACTCTTCACCAACTCGGCCTGGCGTCCGGGCTCGTCCTGGCCACCTACCAACCGCAGACCGGTCGCTTCGGCCATGGCGCGGCGATGGACGCCGCGCACCAGGTGTTCGCCGCGGACTCGGCCGCCGCTCTCGCGCAACTCCAACTCGCGGAGCGTACCGACGCCTTCGCCCCACAAGCGCTCGCAGCAGCCAGCTCCCTGAACCTCGTCACCCAGCTCACGCCTAGCGCCGCCGAAGCCGAGGAGTGGCTGGTACGCAACCTTCCCCAGGGCGAGGGACGGCTGGACCGGGCAATGCGCACACAAGTGCTCGAACTCGCCACATCTGAAGGGGAGTTCGCGCTCGCGGCCCTTCCCGGAGGCCGCCAGGTTGCCGAAGCGTGGTCGGCCCGCGCCGTCGCCCTGGACGTGTACCGGAACACCTTGGCGCAGGAGCGTGACCCGCTCACCGTCGCTCGATCACTGCTGCACCAGCATCATGTCCGCGCTCTGGGCATCAGCCCGAGCATCGAAGCGACGACGCTGCGACTCGTACGCAGCGCTGCCCTTCAGCACCGGATGGCAAGCCGATGACCGCGCCCACCGCGAGCGCCGTATCGCTCCTGGAGCAGTACGCCGACCATCTTGCAGACCCCTCTCCCTCGTCACCGGACGAGCCCTGGGCGGTGCAGTCCCTCGCCGACGGAGCCGCCGGGATCAGCCTGTTCCACATTGAGATGGCCGGCCGGTTCGGCGCCTCCTGGCACCCCGCCCACCGGTGGATCACCGCCGCTGCCTCCGGGCACATCACCGCGGCCGACACCACCGGCCTGTTCCTCGGCGCACCGGCCGTCGGCTTCCTCCTCACCACTGTCCCGCCAGCCTTTCAGCACCTGTACGCCCCAGCGCGCGGGACCCTCCACCAGCACATCACCGCGCTCACCCACCGCCGCGTGGATGCGGCACTTGCCCGGATCAGCAGCGGCGATCTGCCGACCTTCGCGGAGTACGACCTCTTCTACGGCCTCACCGGCATCGGGGCCTACCTCCTGCGTACCGATCCCGAGAGCGCTGCGCTGGAACGAGTCCTGGGGTATCTCGTCGCCCTAACTCGCCCACTCTCGCTGGGGCGCGGTGGCCTGCCCGGCTGGTGGGTTCGTCATGACCCGGCCCGCGGCAAATCGCCCCATTTCCCAGGCGGTCACGGCAACTTCGGGGCCGCGCACGGCATCACAGGGCCGCTCCTCCTCCTGACCCAAGCACTGCGCCACGGCATCATCGTCGACGGCCACCGGGAAGCCGTGCTGAGTATCTGCGACCACCTGGACACCTGGTGCCAGCACTCACCCTCCGGCCCGTGGTGGCCCGAGCACATCTCTCGCCGCGACTTCGAACTCGGACGCCCTCACCACGATGCCCCCGCACGGCCGAGTTGGTGCTACGGCACGGCAGGCATCGCGAGGGCCGGACAACTCGCCGGCATCGCCCAGCCCGCTCCTGACCTTCAGGCGTTCTACGAGGACGCCCTGTACCAGGCCATGACCGACCCCGTGCAACTCCGGCAGGTCACCGACACCGGACTGTGCCATGGGTGGGCAGGCATCTACCAAACCGCCGTCCGGGCTGCCTCCGACGCCCTTGACCTCCGCCTTCAGTCCCTCCCGCAACGCCTCGGTGACACCCTCGCCGCGCAAGCCCGGCCCGGCGACCTCCCGACGGCCGGCCTGATCAACGGCGATGCCGGCACCGCGCTCGCCCTCACGACCTTCGCCTCACAACAGGCGCCGAGCACTGGATGGGACGCATGTCTCTTGATCAACTGATTCACGCCGCCCCGAGCCCGACCCAGCGCGCGGTCCTCGCCGTCCTCACCGGCCAGCCGCTCACCGACGCCGCCACCCACTACCGGATCGACCCTGCGATCCTGTCCGACGCCGTCGTGGTCTACGACCAGGCCGGCCAGGAGGCCCTGGCCCGGCACGCCTCCATCACCGACTGGTGGCAGCTCTACCTCCACTTCACCGACTGGGCGAACGCCGACACCACCTTCACCACGTACGTCCTGCCCGTCCTGCAGGAGGCGCAGGCCGCGGGCACCATCGACGGCTGGTGGTACACCAGGAAGCATCCCTGCTGGCGCATGCGCCTTCACGTGCGCCCCGCGATCGGGACCAAGCTGGCCCTCGGCGACTGCTTCGCCCGCCTCGTCGCCGACGGGCACCTGCAACGCTGGTGGCCCGGCATCTATGAGCCGGAGACGGCAGCGTTCGGGGGTGAGGTCAGCATGACGGTCGCCCACGCTCTGTTCGTCACCGACAGCCGGGAGGCCCAACAGTTGCGGTACCGCAACTTGGCTGTAGGCCCAAGGGAGTTGTCCGTCCTGCTGTGCACGATCATGATGCGTGCCGCCGGCCTGGAGTGGTACGAGCAAGGAGACGTCTGGCATCGCGTCATCACTCACGAACACCGCTCAACCGTCAGCGATGTCCCGGCCGATCACCTCAGCGGCCGCGCTCAGGAGATCCGCCAGCTACTGCTCACAGACAGCGACGCCCTCCTACTCCGCGGCGGACTGCTGGAGCCGGTAGCCGAGTGGGCTTCCGCCTTCAGCGACACCGGCCGGGCGCTCGGCCGCGCCGTCCAGGACGGAACCCTCGACCGGGGGTTGCGGCAGATACTCGGTTACCACGTCATCTTCCACTGGAACCGGCTCGGCCTGTCTATGCGCGGGCAGAGCGTTCTGGCGTGGGCTGCAAGGTCCGCGATCCTGCATACCGACAGCGCCGTGTAGAGCGGCTAGAGGAACGACAACCGTCATCACAGCCGCGGCTCAGCCCGACTGGCTCCTACGGCTCTGTCAGTAGCTGATGCTTTCCTCGGAACGTCAATCGACGTTCCGAGGAGGCTCTTCCGTGACCGCTGGTTCCGCATCCGCCCCGACTCCGGCCCGCCGTCTCCGCCCACGCCTGTGGATCGGAACGGCCTGCGTGGCCGCGGGAGTTGTCCTCACAGCAGCAGCCCGCGTCTACGATGCAGGTGCCTTGATCATCCCGTCCGGACTGCTGATGGGGAGCGCCTACGTCGTAGCGAAGCCGTGGTTCGTAGCTCGGTCTGAGATCTGGCACCGAGTGATCACCTTCGTGCCCATGGTCCTGTATGTGCTGCTGCTCGGCGGAGTTGTGATCCTGGCAGCCGATGGACTGCCTGACGACCCGGTACCGGCAGGACTGGCCCTTCTGGGCGTGTGGATCTTCCATGTGTTCTGCGGTGTGCCAGAGCCGGCGGAGTTCGCCTACGAACGGCTGGCGGGACGCCTTACGTGGGCAGTGGTGCTCCAGGTGTTCTCGATGGCCTGCGGCACGGCCGGCATCGCTCTCTGTCTCACTCGCGGCCTGCCGGTCCCTGACCGTTTCGAACCGGTGGTCGTCGGTACGTCTCTGGGGCTGATCGTCGCGCTGTGCACCGCTTCGCTGAAGGTGTTCTCCCGAGGCCGCAGGCTCGCGACGCGCCTGGCGGGCGACGCTCGGGGAATGGCTCGGTGTCTGGAGAGGGTGTCGCGTGGTGGAGCTGCGGAAATGAGCAGTCGTCAGGAGGCGGCTGAAGACGCCTGGGACGCATTGGAGTTGACCCTGCGCAGCAAGATCGAGACCGGTTTTCATCTCTCCGGGACCTTCGTGATCCCCAACGAAGAGCGCCGGTCGCTGGAAGCCGCTGTGGTGGAAGCCATCGCTTCCCCGGGTTCCCGGTCGTACAAAGAGGCGATCGCAAAGCTGACCATGCTGCGGACGGCATGCCACGACAAGATCGACACGGCCGCGTGAATGTCCGAGGACCGGGATGAGACTCGGCCCACATCTTGCCGATAGTCCTTCGGGCGATTTCGCCGACGGACGCACGCGTGGCAGTTCAGCCTGGCCGATTGCGCTTCAGATCTCTGACTTTTGGAGGCAGCGGATCCCGTAGGCTTACGCCTGTGGGCCACCATCGCTTCCCAGCACAACCACCAGCGACGTTCGCGACGTTGGTGGACAGCGCGATGGGTATCGTTCGTCTGCACTTCCCCCAGCACACGCGAGCGTCTTCGACAGGGAAGACACCAGTCGTCTGGCACACCGCACTGAGGGAACAGCGCTTGGTGCTGACAAACAGCTACCGCGGCGCCGTTCTCGCCATCAACTCGTGGCTCCGCCGAGATTTTCTCCACGCTGGTGACTGGGCGACACCTGGAGATCCGGCAAGAGAACTGACTCTCTCACTGCTGAGGACAGCGGAAAACACAAACGGTCGGCCGTCCATTACGGGAGGGCTGCACTACGGATTGAAGACCCAGCCCTCGTCGGGCTCAACCTGGTTCGTTGACGGGCAGCACCGACTGTCCGCGCTGAGAGAGAGCCGTCACCCGGGCGAAGGGAAGACGGCACACTTCTTGCGAATGGCCACCGACGGCCTGGCGCTGCAGCTCGATCGACTCGCACGAGCCACCGAGGCTTCCAACGCCGAAAAAGTCTCACGCATCATCCGCGACGCACGTGCGTTGGCAGATTTCCTGCTAGAGCTAACCCTGTATGTACTCAGCGGCTTCGCCCGCTACTTCGGCCATTTCGCCGCGCCGCCTCCTACCGACACTTCCCCATGTGGTGTCCTCCGGCTGACCGTGCCGGTCATCCCACGAGCTCCAGGGTCAGGGCCGTTCTTCAGCCCTACTGACTTCGCCCTCGTCGCGTAACAACTCGTCGCGGGGGGCGCCAAGACCCGCATGAGGTTGTTCGTGAACTCTGCCCTGCTGCTTGCGTACTTTGGCCTGACCCTTCCGGTACTGGCCTCGTGGTACTTCGACAAGGCGCGTCGCTCCATCCGTCGTCTTCGGTCGTGGACGGCCCAGCTCAAAGTGAGGCTCATGGCCGCGCTCCGCCGTCGACTCTGGCGGTTCCTCTCGGATCACCCCGCAGAGGAGAACGAGGATGTGCCGCAGGCCGTACCACTACGCCCGGGTACCTGAACTCAGGCCAAAATGCGGTGAGGGCTGCCCTGTTCAAGGCAGCCCTCACACCGCGGAATGTCCAGTCGATCGGCCACTCTCCGACTGACACTGGTGGGAGGACCGGACGGGACAGAGCCACACGGCTACGTCTACGCGGCCAGGCCGTGACGCTCGCTTCCGCCACCGATCTGATCCCCATCGCCCTGAGGGCGTTCGAGCCCCAGCAGATTCAGCAGGTCGGCCGTCACCACGCGGTAGGCGTTTCCGAGCCTCAGCACCCTGACCGGGTACGCCCCCTGCTTGGCGAGTCCATAACCGGTGGATCGACCGATCATCAGCGCCCGATTCGACGTGTCGAGGTCGATCACGGCAGGAAGACCAAGCAGCTCATCGCTCGTCAGCCCTCGTGCCTCACAGGACGAGTTGGATGCCGTCATGATGCCCTCCATAGAATTTCCCGCGCCACAGCGACACCCCAGATGTATCACGGAGTTGCAGCAGCACCTTTTGTGTGCCTAAAGTCTCACCATGACACCTGATCAATGGTCGACGGCGTTCACCGCTCGGATCGCTCAGCGCGTGCGGGAATCACGCAAGGCCGCCGGCCTGACCATGGCCGAGGTCGCCCAGGGGTGTGCCGACCGCGGCTTGCCGGAGTTCACCGAGCACTCGATGAAGAACCTGGAGTCAGGACGCAAGACAAGCGTCACCGTGGCGGAGGTCGTCGTGCTGGCTGACGTCCTGGGCGTCCCGCCGGTGACTCTCCTCTTCCCGCTCGGATCCTCGGCCACGGTGGACGTCCTTCCCGGCCGCGAAGTCTCCACCTGGGATGCGGTCGCCTGGTTCACCGGCGAGTCGCCCTTGGCCGAGCCCGCCCCCGAAGGCTCCGCTCGGGACGTCCTCGACCTCTTCCGTCAGCACGGTGATCTGGTGGCTGCCGCGATGTCCTCCTACGCCCTGGCCAGGGAGAGGCGACGGGCGGCCAGCACCACCCTGGACCGAGCCCGCAGAGCCACCCTCCTACAGCGCACCGAGGGCTACGAGGAGCACGCCTTCGAAGACGCCCAAGAGCTACGCGCCTACCGGAAGCGGATGTGCCAGCGCGGCCTCACCCCTCCGCCCCTTCCCGACGAACTCGCCTTCGTCGCCCAGCCCGACATGGCCACCGACGCAGAGGAGAGTGAGTGAAGAACGGCACCATAACCCGGCGGTGCCGGTGCACTGCCCCCGAGACTGGCAAGGACCTCGGGGCGTCGTGCCCGAAGTTCCAGTCACGACGACACGGGACCTACGGCGTCTTCCAGGAGCTGGACCCCGCTCAGGACGGTCGGCGTCGGCGGTTTCGTCGCGGTGGCTTCGAGACCTCCGCCAAGGCCAAGGAAGAGCTGGACAAGGTCCGTGCACTCATGGCCATCCCCGAAGAGGACGACGCCTGGGGCAAGACGCAGATCAGCGATCTGTTGGAGGCGTGCGTCCAGGACAAGTCCCCGCTGCCGGACTACGACGAGACCCGCCGCCGGTTCCAGACCGGGCAGGCCTTGAACTCCAAGGTCACCGTCGAGGAGTGGCTGGACACCTGGCTGGCCGGACGCAAGCGCCTGCGCAGGGGCGGAGTTGCGCGTTACGAGTGCGATATCCGCATCCACCTCAAGCCCCATCTCGGGCACCTTCGCCTCGACAAGCTCCGGGTCCACCACATCGACACGATGTTCGACACCATCAACGAGCGGAACATCGAGATCCAGGAGCAGAACGCCCAGCGTCGGGCGGTTGCCGCCGAGCTGAAGGCCACACCGAACAAGGGGGCTGAGAATCGGGTGCGACGGAAGTGGTTCCGTGCCCAGCTCGACGCGATGCCGCCGTTCCGCCGGATCACCGGTCTGAACACCCAGCCCCACATTCGCGACACGCTCCGGGCTGCGCTGAACGTCGCCATCGCCCAGCAGGTGATGCCTGCCTTCAACCCCGCCGCTCACGTTGAGCTGCTGCCGGGGACAAAGCCGAAGGCACTGATCTGGACCGACGAGCGCATCGCTCGATGGCTGGAGACCGGCGAGAAGCCGTCGCCAGTCATGGTCTGGACCCCGGAGCAGACTGCAGTCTTCCTTGACTTTGTCTCTGCGGACCGGCTGTACATGCTCTGGCGGCTCATCGCCTTCCGAGGCACCCGCCGTGGAGAAGCCTGCGGTGTCCGCTGGGAGGACCACTCCGGGAAGGCTCGCTCCCTGTCCATCGCCACCCAACTCGTCCAAGACGGCTGGGAGGTTCACGAGGGTGCTCCGAAGACCGACAGCGGCATCCGCCTGATTGCCCTCGACGACGACACCAACGAGGGCCTCATCAGCCACAAGGACCGCCAGCAGCGGGAGTGCGAGGCGTGGGGCGAGGGCTGGCAGAACACCGGGCGCATCTTTACCCAGGAGGATGGCTCACTTCTCCACCCCGGCAAGGTCAGTGATCTCTTCGAGCGCCTCACCAAGGCCGCCGGCCTGCCCCCCATCCGCCTCCACGACCTTCGCCACGTCGCTGCGACCCTGATGCTCGCGGCGGGGGCCGATATCAAGGTCGTCTCCGAGACCCTTGGCCACTCCGACACCCGGGTCACGCGGGACATCTACCAATCCGTCCTCGACGACCTCGCTCGCGACGCCGCCGAGAAGGTCGTACAACTCGTACCGCACACGCGTAAGCCGCTGGAGGCAGTCCGCGACGACGAGCCGAAGTCGAGCACTGCTCCCCGGCGGCCACGGATGGTGCCGCCGCACAAGGGCGACACATCTCAGCAGAATCGTTCCGCCTGACAAGAGACGGAAAAGGAGCCCCGGTCAGCGTGAATCTGACCGGGGCTCCAGCATGTACGTCGCCGAGTGCCGAACTCCTTCGTCGGGCAACCCGGCGTTCGCCAAGCCCCGTCACCGCCTACGGGTGCTGAAGTCTTCGGTCGTCCCTCCGTTCCTCAGCACCGCTGAGCGCAGCTCGTACGGCTGCGCCGGATACGTGTTGGAGCCTCGCCGGACGAAATACTCCAGCGGCTTGTCGCGAGCGCCTGGCGTCACCAGACCGTAGGGCGGGCTCTGCCCCGGCTGCACGTCGAGGACCAGGATCAGCTTCCCGTCGGGCCGGTATTCCTTGATCTCGAACTCCGGTGTCGGCTGCACCATGGCCCTCAGCAGGTTCCCGAGCTCGTCGCGCATCTGGGTACTGGGTTTGTCCTCGGCGATGCCGGTAATCGTGACCTCGTCGCGGTCGATGCCGAAGACAATGGATCCCCCGCTGCCTATGGCGAACGCGGCCACCGTCTTCAGGGTGCGGCGGGCATCCCGGTTGGGAAGCATCTGCTTGAACTCTAGTCGGGGCCCTTCCCCCGAAGCGATCAGCGCTTCGACCGCAGCCACGGGATCAACTGGCAGGTCGATCTCAACGCCCGCCCGCCCCGCCTGATTCGTCCAGACGGAGGAAGGATCGATGGAGCGGTAGTCGAGCCAGTCCGTCCCACGCTTCAACCACAACCAGGCGTGAGTCGGCAGACCGTTGGCCAGTGCGATGGTGATGGGGCCAGCGGCATCGAGTCGCCGGACCGTCCGTTCCTCCACCCCGTACAGCTCCAGGTCGGTCCCCTGCACGGCATCGCCTTCGACGGACACCGTCAGTTCGGTCGCGGTGATGTGCACGCCGGCGATCCAGGCGGCCCGGTCAGCGATACGCACCTTGGCCAGATCGCTCGAAGGACTGCTTCGTCCTGCAAGTGAGAAATCCCCCTCGAAGAACGCTCGCCAGGCGCTGTCCGGCTCCGGGAACGAAGGGGCACCTCCGGCCCCGACGAGCATCATGTGGGGAAGCTGACGATCCGTCTGGTCGAACGGCGAAAGGGCGTACTCGACGACTGGAAACGTCAGCTGTGGCCGATCGAGGCGCGAGTACCCCGGGCGACGCTCCACGGTGACCGTACTCGCCGCGCCCGGACTCCATACACTCAGGGAACCGACCGTCATAGCGTTGCAGGCGCTGTCCGAGTAAAGCAGAGCCAGATCGGCCGCGGCGACACGGCCGGCAACGAAGGCGTACCGCTCGTACATCCACTCGGTCTCAACCCAGCCGGGCGGCTCCGCACCCACCAGCACCCAGCAGTCGTGAAGGACCCAGCACTTCCCTTGACGCAGGGCGAGCAACCGCACGTACGCGTCCCTGTCATCCTCGCTGATCGAGCGGACGACTTCGTCGAGCTGAACGCGAGCGCCCACGTCGACTTCCCTCCTGTGAGCGCACTGCGATCACGAATAGTTCCTCGGTAGCGCCCCTGACTGATTCTTCATCAGCCGACGTCGCAGCTCCTCCGGTTTATGGGAACCCCCCAAGCCGACCGGCGCCCGAACCCTCGCCTGGTACTCGTCGGCCGTCTCCGGCCTGGCCGTCCAACTCCCCATGGCGTGAACGCGTGCTGTCCACCGCTCTGCACGCTCGCTGCACGCCTGTCCACCGGTTGTCCACCGGGAGCGATCTTGGTGTCTACGAAGCACCCGCAGAGGCGATTCACCAAGGTATCGAAATAGCAAAAGGCCCAGGTCAGAAGGGTATGACCTGGGCCTTGAAAGGAGCCCCCTGTCGGATTCGAACCGACGACCTACGCATTACAAGTCCGGGCAGGATCTTGCTGGATGCTGCTGGACGGTTCTTCCATGTGCGAAACCACCAGGTCAGGACAGATTCGCCATGGGGGCCGGTCCACGTCAGGACAGCTCCTGCCGCACTGTCCGCTCACGCATCGCTCACGCACACCGGAGGACGTGACGGTTGCTCGACCTCTTGGAACCCTCGGAGACATCCGTCCATCGGGGCTGCCGGATATGAATCGAGCAGACTCAATCGCGATCGGTTTGATTCGGTCAGATGCGTTCACGGCATCAACTGGCCATCCTCGTAAGACATAAGATGATGCGCCTGGGGTGCCTGATGCCCAGGTCAATGTCTGGGGCCAGGCGCTGGTCGGAATGCTGCTGCCCAGGCGTGAGGGAACGGAGCGGCAGAGAACGGTGTACCTGCACAGCTTCACTGCGTGTGGATTCCGATCCCTCAAGGATGTCCGCGACATCCCCGTCAGTACGCCTACCATCCTCGCCGGGCAGAACGACGGCGGTAAGACCGCGGTGCTCGCCGCGCTGGCCTTCCTCGTGGGTGCCGAGCAGTTTGCCGAGCATGACCGTATGTACGAACTCGGTTCGTCCGTCGAGGCAGCCGACGGCTTGACCTCTCTCTCAAGGTGCTCAACCACCTGGGTGGAGGGACTGTTCACCCTCGATCCTTGGGAGCAGGAGGCGTTCGGGCTGCCTGTGGAGGAGTTGCGCGTACGGCGGCGGGCCACGGCTGGCGAAACGCCGGTGCTGGAGTGCTGGGCGCCGCTTGCTGATGACGAACGGTTGCGTGATCCTTCCCAGTTGACCGTCGCCGAGGTGCGAGCACTGGCCAAGGAACTGCTCCCTGAGTTGACGTCCATCAAACGCGTCGACATCGAACCCGCCCTGCGCGCTTACGGCACGGCACACGCGTCCACGTCCGGATGGGTACTGGCACCGAAGGAGATGGAACGTCGTCTACCCCGGCTTATGCCGTTCGACGGCAAGTCGGCTGATCCTGACGGGTCCGTAAGGACGGCGTTGATGGGCCGCTACCAGGCTCACATGGCAGATCCCACGCTTCAAGGACGCCTGCAGCAGATCGAGGACGGGATCAGGGAGCGCCTCCAGGACGACGCCCAGTCTCTGTGCGCGCATATCCAGAGTCGCTGCGACGATCTCACCGACGTGTACGTCGAGCCCGAGGTCTCCTTCTCGCATGGCCTTCGAGGCGCGCCGCTGCGAATCGCCCGCACAAAGGGCGAGGCCGTCGGTCTGGAGCGATCCGGGCTGGGCAGTGCACGCCGTATCTCCCTGGCGATCTGGGAGTGGACCAGCCGACTACTCAAGAGCGAGGAACTCGGCGAGGTTGACCCCGCCGTCGAGCCTGAGGCTGTCGAGGACGCTCCGCCGCCGGTGCAAACGATCGTGATCTACGACGAGCCGGACACGCATCTCGACTACGGCTACCAACGCAAGATCATGCAGCTCATCCGTGACCAGAGTGCGCTGCCCCATGTAAATGTCATCGTCGCCACTCATTCCATGAACTTGATCGACGATGTCGACATCGCCGACGTCGTGCATCTGCGGCTGGAGAACGGCCGGACCCTCATGGAGCGGTTGGGGTCCGACGCCCACGACGAGATCGACGGTCATCTGGGGCGGATCGCTGCTGCGGTTGGTCTGCGCAACTCCGTTCTCCTGCACGAGCGCTGCTTCCTGGCTGTCGAAGGCGACACCGAGCAGCGTGTGATCCCTACACTGTTCCGGCTGTCCGAGGGACAGTCATTGCAGTCGGCCGGCATCGCCTTGTGGGCATGCTTCAACAACGAGGGTGCGTTGCACCTAGCCCACTACCTGGTCGAGCACGGTCGAACCGTGATGCTCATGGTCGACGCCGACAGCCGTTCTCTGCCCAAAGGGTTGTTCAAGGAAGCCCGCCTCCAGCAGTTCTTCGGCAGCGCTTTCAACGAAGTGGTCCGCTTCGTAGGAGAACCGGACTCCTTCAATGAGTTGGAAGAGTTGTTCTCCGATGGCCTGTGGGCTGCGGCCGCCAACGATCTCTGGCCTAAGGATGAACCATGGACGGCAGCCGACTTCGCTGCTCAGCACCCTGGTAAGAAATTCAGCAAGGAAGTGCTGAACATGCTCCGGGACGGCAGTCCGGATGGGCCCAGCGGTAAGCCCGACATGATGTTCGGGCTGGTGAGCACCCTCACCAGCCCTGATCAGGTGCCCGCACAGTTGCGGGAAATCTTCAGTCAGCTCAGAAAGCTGGCCGCAGGGTAAAGGCGCTCCGGCGCGGCCTGGCTGGACCAGTGCCGCCAGCCTGCCTTCGTCTCGCAAGCATGCGCTCCTTGCGCTGCTCCGGCGTCGGCGGTTCCCACCTGTGCCAGCCCACCGGCGGCTTCCACCGCTGGGCATGCCCCCGAGCCTCAAGCCCACACCAACGGCAGCCACTCGGAGCAGGTATGTGCTGGCCAAAGGCATTGCCATCGTCAGTCATGAGTTTCCCTCCCCACCAAGGATTCTTCCCCACGGCACTGACATCACCCCTGCCATCACATAGTTCCATTTCACGCTAAAATGGAAGAAGCGGGTCGGCCACTCGCAAGTTCTTTACCTGATGAGACGGGCCGTGTGTGTGGCCTTGTGCTGAGGTGCCGGGCCACGCACGTGCGCTGAAGTACGGGCGGACCGATCGGAGCCGCCACCGGCGTGCCGAGCCGCGTTGCCACAGCAGGTCGTCATCAAAGGATCAGGACGATCGAGGGAGTTGCGAGTCGTCGGAGTAATACACCAGCTCATGGGGAGGGGCGACGCTGTGCAGCGTTTTCTCCGGGCGCACTATCGGGCGCCGTGTGCTCACCGCAGAGCCGGTGACAGCGTGTGCCGTCACAAGGATGCGGTCACTGATGACGTTCGTTAGACGAGTTCGTGCTCCTTCCAGTCCAGCGCCTGGACCGTCTCTAGGGGCCAACGACGATCCCTGTCCCTGTTGGGACGCCGAGCCTCAGCCTCCTGCACGTACTGCTCGTGCCAGCGGACCTGTTCCCGGTGGAGCGCGGGGCGGGACAAGCGGCCTACGGCGGGGTGGCAGGCCGCGATGACCTGCGCGAGGACGAGCGTCGCCTCGGCGTCGCAGGAGGGATCACCGGGGCGTTCATGCGGGATGCCGTACCACTCGGCGACCGTTTCCAGGGCGCGTCCGCCGGAGCGGAAGGGCTCGGCGTGCCGGTCCAGAACGAGTGGGTCGCAGATCGGTGACATGCCGTTGGCCAAGCGATCGGACAGCGGTGTGAGTCCGTGCCGGAGCAGTTCACTCTCCAACGTGGTCAGCACGAATTGGGCGTACCAGACCACCATCGGTTCCTTGGTTGCCAACTGCCCCACAAGCAGGGTCGTCAATTCCTCCAGGGCCTCGGTGGCAGGCGTTCCGTGGGCACGGGCACGCTCCACTGAAATGCCGTGATTCTTGCGAGGCGTGACGGACAGCGGGCCGGGGCCAGGATCGATGAGCCAGAACCGATTCGTTCCGTCAGTGGTGCGTACCGCTGCGCCGAGAATGCGGTCGACACCGTAACGGTTGCCGGTGGTTGCGATGTCCAGGGCCATAAGGCGGCGTCGGTGCCAGCCCGGATGGTGCCGGCGTGGTGGTGGAGCAGGCTCACGGACATGTTCACGGTGGTAGACGTCCCATCCACCGAAGCCGGTGTTCACGAGTACCCCCAGCCCAGCCGGAACGACCGAGCCGCAGGTCTCGCACTCCCCCTCTCTCTGATTGGGGCGTATCGCGGACATGTCAGACGTGGTGCCGTCCGGATCGAGTGTCGGGGCGTGAGCCGGGTGATAGGTCACCCAGCCACCCCACACACTCCGGAGCAGAACCCCGGCCTCTGCCGGAACGTCTGCGCCGCACCGGGCACAGCGGCCCGCGTATTGGTTCGTCCGTACCGGGCTGTTCACTGCCTCGCCTCGATGAAGATCAGACTCCGCGGCAGAGCAGGGTGGGTGTTCTCGTCGCCCAACACCGGTGCCTCAGTCATCGGCTGCGGTAAGAGCTGTGCCGCACGTTCGGGGGAAAGGTCCCACTGCAGGGCGACCATGATCAGGAATTCCATCTCCTGGAAGTCGTCGGTCGGTTGGCCGGTGGCGCCTTCAGCAATGGCGACGGCGAGATTTGGTACGCCCGGGTCTCGGACCGCTGTGCCCGTGTCGATTTCGCTCTGCACCCGGAGGGTCAGGGTGCCGAGGAAGTCCACGATCTTACTGATGACCAGGTCTCCGGGACGGAGTTCCGTGATGATGCGATGTGTCTCCTGGAATAGCGTCGCGGCCTCGTCGGCGACGCTCTGGTGCAGTGGAGCGATATCCCGCAAGGTCGCCAGGTGCGCCAGACCAGAGAGGCATTGGAGAGCCTGATGGACGTCGATGACCGCGTTGGTGAGCGGGGTCGGGTGGGCCTCAGGGAGGGCCGCACTCCAGGTGTCGAAGAGGTCGACTCCCGGCCACAATGTGGTCTGGAGCTGCTGGGTCAGGAGGCGGACCGGTCTGCCGTCGATGAGGGGCATGAGGAGGACGGGTCCCCGGTATCCCTGCGACACATAATCGTGGTGCATCAAGGCGCTTAGTTCGTCCACCGCCGCTGACCATCCGATGACGTCATCGAGGTACACGCCCACCGCCGACTCAACAGCTGGCCATTCCATCGCGTTCGGATCGGCGGGAGGGCGGGTGAAGAGCTGAACGGAGAGTCCCTCGGCCTCAGCGTCGGCTTGGAGCTGTTGCTGTGCGGCGGGCGCTCTGGCGTCGGCGGCGGTGCGGGCAACGTCCGCGGCCCGGGCGAGAGCGAGGCCGGACGGCCCTGATCGTGCCGCGGTCCTGATGGCCTGTAGGCCGAGGGTGCCCCACGTAAGCTCAGCGAGAACGGCGTGAAGGTCGGTGAGAGCCTTCGTCAACTGGTCCAGGACAGCTGGCGGTTCTTGGTCGACGAGGTGCCATTGCTCCTGGTCCCGCACGCCCAACGCGCTATTCCTCAGCGAGTCTCGGACGTACCCGGCGAGTGATCTGTACTCCTCGGGATCGACGATCCGTCGTGTCAGATTGTCCGCGATCCCGTGTGCGAGCGATTGCAAGTGGTCCGCTCCGCCACCCGGGACCGCGTCATCGGCAGGCAGCGAGGACAGGTGGGTATTGTCCATGGGCAGTGTCAGCGCGGTGGCCTGCTTATACAGGTCGGCCTGCACCGTCTTGAGCAAGGCGACGTCCCGGGGCTGGCTGCGTCCGGTGAGCCAGACTCGGGTCAGATCAATCAAGTACTTGTACAGCTCGGGGAGCAGGGCGCTTGCCGCAGCGGTCCTGCTGGTCCGGTCAGTGGTGCCGGCCAGGGTGGTGGCGATCAGGCTCTGCGCGCGAGTCCATGCCACCTGGGTGGGTGAGCGATCGTACTGACGCTCCAGACGGCTGATCCCAGCTGTGAAGTCACCGAAGGTTTGGGGAATGCCACCGGGCAGAAGGCTCTGAACGTCCACGCTCTCGCAGTGAGTGAGGCAGCGCAGCAGGATCCGCCCGAAGGTCCGGATCGCTTGTTCCGCCTCCGGCTGAGCCCGATCGGACACGTGCAGAAGACGGGCGTACGCAACCTGTCGGCCTTCCCGCTCTACGACGGATACCTCGTACAACCACGGAAAGTGGGCTCTCAGTCTCGTCAGAACAGCCTCCTCTCCGCCCACGAGTTCCAGCAGGCTGTTCGCCAGATCCAACGACACGGCTCGCGCCGCTGTGAGAAGGTCCCCCAGCGACTCAATCGATGAACCGGTCAGCAGTCGGCCGAACGGCGAATCCGCGAGTGTTGGAGCCCAGTTCGTAAGATCCAGGTCTGTTCCTGTCAGGACGGCCAGGACCCTCTGTGTCTCGGTCGGTTCCGTACACTGGGCGAGAAGTTGGGCCAACTGGGCCGTCCCGAGCCGTTCCACCAGGGTGTCGCGCAGCGGCGAGCTCAGCGGAAGGTACGCGCGGATCTCGGCTGTGGCCGCCGCGATCTCGGGTTGCAGGTCGAGGAGCGGATCCCCGTCGAGCAGCGCGAGCTGCAGAAGGGTTCGACGGTGGGCGAGCGCTACTTGATGCCGGTCGAGGATCTGCTTCCAGTCGGTGGCGCAACGGGTGAAATCGACCAGTCGGAGCGCCTGGAGGACGCCGGTGACCGCAGCCGTTCCGTGCCTTTGTCCAACTTCGACAACAATCTGGTCCAGTACGACGGCATCGAGGTCGGGGCACTCCGTGAGGACGCCGGCCACGAACGGCTGGAGTTGTTCGTCCGTCAGCATCCGTATGACCGCGACGACAGTTTCGTCGAGTACGGGTGGCGGTACCGCGTGTACGGCATCCGCCAATCTGCCCGAGCGCAGTTGGTGGAGCCCGGACAGATGCCCGAGCCGCTCGTGAACGAGGTGCTCGTGGACCAGACGCGAGAGCGCGGCGCGGAGTTCCACGTCCTCAATGCCGAGTTGTCGCTGGAGCGCCCGTACCGGCAGATCGGTGCCCCATCGATGGGCCACCGAGATCCTGGCCAGAATGTCGAGTTCTGTCTGTCGTCCTTCGACTACCCGCCGGTCGACCTGCTCCGACAGAACGTCCGAGAGCCGCCTTCCTTTGGTGAGAAGGTGAGTGAACTCCAGAGTCAGACCGTCGGCTGCCTCGTATGCCTCCCGCCAGTGCGGTGTCGTCGTGGCACCGGAGGCGGTCAGCCCGGTGTGGATCTCCTTCGCGACGTCCTCGTCAAGTGTCACCGCGATCTGCGTACACCTGGCCCGGCTCCGCAGGGGCAGCAAGTCCTCACTGCGGACAGAACCCAACAGCAGGACTCCGGGAATCGGGGCGAGTTCTCGCTGAAGGGCGTCCCAAGCCTCGGCCGAGCCGATCCCGATGCCGTCCACCACGAATCCGACCGGCGAGCGCGTCGAGGGTTTCAACGCTCTTGCCAGCCGCACCAACGCGGCGATGTCCCCGTCTCGGAGACGCCTGATCCGATACCAGAGCACATGCCTGGTCACGTAGGCGGCCGTCCACATGACAGTCGACTTGCCCACTCCCGACGGGCCGACAATGAGGATGCTCTCTTCGCGGTCGATCGCCGTCACCACCTGGCCGGTCAGAGCCTGCCTGGGTGCGGGCAGGCCGGCTGCGATGTGGCCGGGCTGCACGTCGATGCCTTCGTAGAAGCCGGTTGGCAGAAGCGGTCGGTCGAAGTCCACCGGCTCGCAGGCCCCTGACGACAAGGCTTCTTCGAGTGGCTCGCGATCGATGGTTTCCACGACCTCCTGAGCGATGCGCTCGATGCTCGTTCGCGTGAGCCCGGCCGCCTCACCCAGACTTGCCTCTGCGTTGGCATCCGCTTGGCTTGCCACCTCGTCGCGTAGGGCCAGCACAATAGGTTCGGCGGCCCCAGGAAGCAGCCCGAAGCGCTGTACCACCGCGGCCCGGGTTTCCTCTGCCGCAGCGCCCCATGGCAGCACGTAGAGGCTGACAGCCTCGCACCAGGCGTCGATCTCGTCCCTGTCCAGACCGGCGTGTGCAGCCTTCGTGGCGAATTCCCGCAGCACGGGATGGCCTGTTGGGAGAGCGCTCAACGGACGATCCCAGTGGGTGAACAGCTCTCCTGCCACCGGCCGTTCGAGAATGAGGATCGCGCGATCAGTCACTCCCGCCGCTGCCCGCTTGGCATGCGCCTTGGCCATGGCGACGAGGTGCCCGGCCACATCAGCAGCGGTGAAATCACCGACCCGTTCCTGACGTGATTTTACTTGGACATGCCAGGGTGTCGGGCCCTCGCAAGAGAGGTCTTCAAACCCCTCCGGGACAATGCGATCGATGGCGAGCCGGCCGGACAGGACCCGGCCGCACAGCCATGCTCCGACGGCATCCTGGTAGTGAAACCCTCGACCGGCTCGTGCCCCCGATCGTGTCTGCGTCCACAGGGATTCAGCGGGTCCACTGGTCGGATCGCCTCGTCGTACAGGTACGACGGGCCGCCCTCGTCGCCCTTTATTCCTACTGGCCATCTAGGAAGCATGGCAGTTCGGTCTGACAGGCGAGGTGACCTGTCCAGACAGCTCTGCTGCGACACCTCGGAAGCGGAGAATTTCAGGCGGGCGCATCAAGAGGTACCAGCGTCTCCGGTGGCGCAGCACTGCGGCGGCGCGGAACCCAGGAGGAGCCACTGGCGTCCCAACCCTTCCAGTCGCTGAAGGGCGGTGTGAGCGGATGCGATTGCTCGGTATCCGCGGGTTGACCTCTCCACGACCGCGAGATGCGGTGATGCCAGAAAGTCGAGTGCGCTCGTCACCTCGTTAGCGTCCGCGCGTTCCCTACACCGTGCCAGCGCATCGTCTGACTCACGCGCCCCGCTAGTGCTGTCGTACCCCCCACCTGCATCCCCGCCAAACGGGTTCTCGTCATCAGCACGATGCAATGCTTAGACCTCCACGGCACTGCTGCGGTGGCCCCGTCGTTATCCGGCAACCAACCCTGCTCGCAGCCTCCACAGTGATCCTTGCCGTGTTGGTAGCCCAGGCTTGCCGTGATGCCCTTTCAGCAGCAGAGGCACGGACACCACGGAAGGTTCAGGCATATGCGTTTGCGGCAGTGGCAAGATGACGGACTACGGCGGTTCTTGGGGGTGAGCCGAGACTTTCTGGTAGTGGCCACTCCAGGGGCAGGCAAGACCGCGTTTGCCCTGCTCGCGGCGCAGGCCATGATGGATCGGGGTGAGATTGGTTGGATTACCGTCGTTGTTCCAACCGATCATCTGAAAGGGCAGTGGGCTAAAGCCGCCGCCCGCCAGGGAATCAAACTCAATCCCGTCTTCACCAACGCGAAGAAGAGAACAGCACCGGACTACGACGGCGTGGTTACGACCTACCAGTCTGTCGCAGCTGATCCAGGCGTCTGGGATGGAATGTCCAACCAGCCGAGTCGTCCATGCCTGGTCATTCTGGACGAGGTACACCATGCTGGAGACTCTGAACACCTAGCTTGGGGTCCGGCACTTCTTACGGCATTCGGTGGCGTGCACCGGCGACTCATGCTGTCCGGTACTCCCTTCCGAACTGACGCAAAACCCATCCCATTTCTGCGCTATGACGAGGAACGGCGTGTAATTCCCGATATCAACTATGACTATGGCATGGCTCTGCAGGACCAAGAAGTGGTTCGCCCGGTGGTCTTTCCGGCCTTGGACGGCGAAGCCAGGTGGCGTCTTGCGTCCGAACATGCAGTGTCGAGGAAGCTCTCCGAGACCGATCCCAGGACTATCTCTCATGCCCTGTCTGCAGCGCTTGACCCCGGTAAGGATTGGATTCCGTCGGTTCTGCGTCGGGCCAACGACGAGCTGTCACTGATTCGGCAAGACACCCCTGACATCGGCGGTCTGGTTCTGGCGAGTAATCGTCAGCATGCCCGCGCGTATGCCGAGATCCTCCAGGAAATTACCGACGAATCAGCCACAGTCGTTATCTCGGATGCCCCCAGTGCATCCAAAAGAATTTTCGAGTTCGCAGCCAACTCCTCCCGCTGGATCGTTGCAGTGCAGATGGTTGCTGAGGGTGTCGATATCCCGCGATTGGGCGTGATCGTGTATGCGACCCGCACTCGAACAGAGCTGTTCTTCCGTCAGGTCGTCGGCCGGTGTATCCGTCGACGAGGTGATGACGATGAGCTATGCGCACGTGTATTCATTCCCACAATCCAGCCGCTCCTTGACCCGGCCGCACGGATTGAACTGACTGTGCAACACGTGCTACGCGATGAAGAGGACAGGGTTAGAACTCGCCAGGCCGTAGGAGAATCTGCGGCTGCCAGCGAAAATCCACCTCCTGCATTGCCGCGCCGGCTTGAGGTGATTGGCTCATCACAGTCCGTGCATCCGTACACCATTAATAGTGGTGAGACATTTGGTGAAGGAATCCTTCTGAACGCGCGGCGTCTAGGCCGGGAAGCCGGGCTTCCTGCTAGTGCTGAACCTTCTGCCATCGTCCGTCTCATGCGTTTGGCAGGTAACCGAATCGGCGATGGCAGGCCCTGGCCCGTTGTTAAGGAGCAAACGCTCGCCGAGCGCAAGAAAGAGCTAAGGGCCGTGGTGAACCGTAAAGTTGGACACCTGGCCGTCCTGACTCGGCAGCCTCACCGGAATATTCACCTTCGTCTGCATAGCGAATTCGGGGAGGGTAACATTGAGCAGGCAACGCTGGACACGCTTAACGAGCGGCTGATTCTCCTTGACGGCTGGATCGACGAGGCAAAGTCGCCAGGTGGCCAGCAAGGAGAAATCTGGCCTTCAACGTAAGCATCATCCGAGGAGCATGCTACTGAGCTTAAACATGAGTTGTCGTAGCTGCTGACAGGGTCCGATCCTTGCAGCGCATCGTTTAAGCGAAGGCGAGTGAGCGGAATGCGTTGCGAACCCGGGTCAGTGGTTCGCGATCCCGGCTGTATAAGACAGAAATGGATCACTCAAGCAGTGGATGAACAAAGGTCACGGCATGAGTGACCTCTCCACTCTCCGAAACCTCCTCAGAGAACACGAACCTACTCTGCATGCTGCCGTCCACTGCCGGCGAAGAAGGGGATTCTTTCACCCCTGACCATCGATCGAATCCAGGGGCCTTCTGGGCAGCAACTTCATTAATCACCGCACCGAGGTTCAAGGAGGGAGCGCTGTCGACCCAGGTCTCAGTCCACCCTCCTTGAGGGAAGTCTCTCGGATCTCCAGAGCGTAGGTGCTGGCGCATCGACTCCAATACACAATCCTCGACAGTGCGAGCAGCCTCCCGATTCGGAACGAGGCACCGATCAATCAGGACACCGCCCCGGGATATGTGGGCAGCGACGCGGTCATACACCCTCGGCTCGCTATGCGTGATTCCGACCTTGATCAGCCCAAGGGGTGGAAAGTGGATCAGATATACCCAGTGAGGGAGATCCGGGTCGATCCCCTCTGTGCACCGCAAGCAAGGAGGGGCGCCAGCAGCGAGCGCGCAGATGGAGACCTTCCTGCTCGCACCACAGTCGGGCTCAGCACAGTGCGCAGAGACTGGATCCGATAGCTTCGCATACCCGTCGTGCTCTCGAATCAATCCGTACTTGCCATAGAACTCGTTTTGCCAACCAGTGAACTTTGACGTGAAGCATGCATGGCAATGCGTCCATGGCTTACTCCTACTCGAAAGTATGTGGACGGCGTTGAAGGTGTTCGGGGCAGCACAGAGTACGCACATGACATCGATCGACTCCCAAACTTCCCCGATACGGCTGACCATTTGACTCTCGGGAAGCGTCTTCCCAGACCCGTCCACCATCTCAAAACCTGCTTCGCGGACCATTCGGGCCACGTCCCTCTGGTCCATCAGCCAGTGCTCTGGGTCCCGCGCCAGACCGTCCTCATACATGCGGCGACCGACGCACCAGTTGCAGAGTTCAATACTTCGCGACTGGATCTCCTTGTACGGAATCGCCCCGGGCCTGCCACAGGTCTGGCACCGGTAGTTCCTCGGGGCCCCAGGAGATACAAAGGTCCCCTCTGGATCTACCTTGAGCGCACGGTAGATCGCATCGATACACTCAACACAGCGTCCTGGCTTGCCTTTGCGATTGGCACTCTCATTCTTGCCACACCTGGAACAGGGTCGGACTGCCATGGGACCCCCTTCAGCACGATTGCCTCTACGAGGCTACGGGCGGGCACTGACAACAGGCCGGGGTAGCCATCCTCACCTCTCAGCGATCCCTTCACCGCGCGTGGTCAGCTCAAAGGGGGCATCGCGGACGGATGACCTTGTCGGTGGACTACCGCCCCGGACCTACCCAAGCCTCCCGACGCCTACGCACACCAGGCCATCTGACGTGCATTTTTCATGATGCATAGGGCCCAATGATGTGGGCGACCTTCAGGGACTCCGGCTTCAAGGTCAGGTCAGTCTCCTCGTACAACTCGCGCACCACAGTCTCAGTGATGGGCTCGCCGGGTTCGCTCTTGCCGACGGGCAGGTCCCACATGCCCTGGGCGAACTTGGCGTTCTCACTGCGCTGGAGGAGGACGACGCGGTTGGTGGCTTTGTCGTGGACGATGACGGCGGCGACCAGCAGGATCATGGATTCGAGGAGGGCTTTGGGCTGGTCGTCGGTTTTCCACTGAGCCACGGCTGGTGTCCCTTCGTCGCTCGCAGCCAGTTGTGAGGCGCGGTCCGCCTCAGAATGGCTGACTGATCTCTTCATCCTCGTGACCTCAACCTCCGTGTAACTACTTGCAGTTGGAGTCGCCTTCGAACCGGCGGCGTGAGTCGGTCCTCTGTCTCAGTCGAAGGCGAGCTCGCGGAAGGCGTTGCGAATCTCCGTGAGGGGCTGGCGGTCGCGGGTGTAGTAGAGCTTGTTGGTCAGCAGTGCGGCCCAGCGCCCCTGGTCGGGTGAGATCCACATGCCGGTTCCGGTGAAGCCGTAGTGCACCCAGACATCCTGGGTCGGCTTGGTACCAGGAGCCGGGTGCCAGAACAGGCCGCGTACGGGCTCCAGTTCACCGGTCTGGATCGTCAGCGACTCAGTCGCCCAGGTCGACCCGAAGCCGGCCTGCTCAGATGCAGAGGTGCCACCCAGCATGTACCGCAGGAAAGCGGCGAGATCGTCGAGGACGGTGAAGGCGCCGGCGATGCCGCACACGCCGCCCAGGAGTCGTGCAGAGAAGTCGTGAGCGACGCCTTTGAGGTGAGTGTCGGTGTCCTGGTCGAGTTCGGTCGGCGCACACCGTGCGGCGATCTCGGAGGGCAGCGGCCCGAACCGGGTGGTGTTCATACCGAGCGGCTGCCAGATCCGCACCGTGGCAAGTTGGTCGAGGCGCTGGCCCGAGAGGTGTTCGGCGAGGAAGCCGAGGATGAGGGCAGCCCGGTCGGTGTACTCGACAGCCTCTCCGGGCTGGCGGTGCAGTGCTTCCCTCAGTACGCCGTCGCGGATGTCCTGCGGGTCGCTGCCGTAGAGGTTCTTCAGTTGGGCCCGCAGGGGGACGCCGGCCATGTGGGTCAGCAGCTGGCGGGCGGTTACCGATCCGAGCGCCTGGCCTTCGACCTCGGGCCAAAAGGTGCCCAGAGGAGAGTCGAGGTCGAGCTTGCCTTCTTCCCAGAGGGAACCGATGGAGGACCACACGGCGAGGATCTTGGTGAGGCTGGCAGCGTCGAAGACGGTGTCGGGCCGCATCGGCACGTCCGGTTGCTCGGGGTCGAGGACCCCTGTGGTGCCGTGAACATGAGTTCCGGCGGCGTCTCCGACGGCCCATACAGCGCCGGGGTAGACCTTGTCGCGGACGCCTTCACTCAGGAGCTGTTCGATGCGGTCGGTGCGGTACGTCATGGTCTCCCTGTTCGCAGTGGGCATCCCGTCGGTCAGCGTAGTGACGAGGGTGGGATGAGTGGAGGAACGGCGTGCTGAGCTGCCCTCATGGCAGGCCGGTTACCTCCTGTGCCGAACGGTCCCGTTTCTGAACCTGCTCAGGAGAGTTGGTGGCCGAGGTCGATGAGGGCTTGCGCGGAAGTCGAGAGCGGGTAACGGGTGGCGTTCGCGTAGCCCGCCTGCCGCAGCGCGGAGAGCAGGCCGGGAGAGGTTCGCAGCCGATCCAGATCGCGGGCGAGGGCGGCCGAGTTGGTGAAGTCGGTGGCTACGCCGGTCGCGGCGAGGGCCTCGCTGAGGCCCGGTACGGGTTGGTAGAGGACGGGCAGCCCACAGGCTTGGGCCTCCAGCGCGACCAAGCCCATGGCCTCCAAGGTGGTGGACGGCATGACCAGTACGTCGTGCTCGGCGAACGTCTTCCACAGTTGTGGACGGCGTAGCCACCCGAGGTAATGGGCCCTCACGCCAGCCCGTTGCAACAGCGGGGCCAGGGCGTGGAATTGGGCCCGGGGCGCGGCGATGCTCAGCTCGACACCTGGCACAGGGGCCAGGCTCTTGATCAGGGCCGCCACGCCCTTCTCGGCGGTCAGCCGTCCTGCGTACAGCAGTCGTAAGTGGCTGGTAGAGACGCGGGTTGGCCGGGGCGGCGGAGCGGTGAGTAGGTGGTCGGGGATGCCCCAGGGGATGTGGGTGATCTTCCGACGGTCGATCTGCGGCGCGAGCTTGAGCAAGCGGTCGGCCATTGCCTCTGTCGGTACGACGATGGCGTCGGCGGCTCTCGCGGTCTCGCGCAGGACGCGGAGTTGATCGCGATGGGCCTCGGCGAAGATCAGGTCGGTGCCGTGGACCAGAGCGATGCGGGGATGCAGAGGCAGGGCTCGGATCAGGGCTGGGGTGGCGCCGAAGGTCAGGTGCTGAAGGTGCAGGACGCCGATCTGGGTTGGGTCGATCGCGGCCGTGAGCGCCCTGCGTAGGGCTGTGACATAGCTGCCGAAGGCCGGGCCTTCCAGGCACTTGCCGACCACGGGCAGCAGGTCGAGCCCAGCGGGGAGAAGACGCCTCGGGTTGGACGAGCCGAGCATGAACGCCCGTGCGGGGATGAGGGGGCACTCGCCCGTGTAGAGGTCGAGGAAGAGTTCGACGCTGCCGCCCGGACTTCCGGCGGGCAGGTCCAGCAGGGTGGCGGCCAGTGGCCCGGCGGCTGGGCGGGGACTCACAGGACTCCTCCGGGGATCTCCTCGTAGAGGCGGGAGATGTCGATGCCGTCCGTATCCGCGTACTTGGAAAGCTGCTGCTGGTAGCTGGTCGGCGTGCCGAAGGCGGTGAGGAAGACGAGCTTGCCGAAGGTCATCCCCGGATAGACCCGGACGGGCTTGGCGGCGCGGATCTCCAACGTCCAGCGAATGGCGTGGCCTTGGTGGCCGAGCGGGGCGGAGACATGGACCCAGATGCCGAGGGTGCCAATGGTCCGATCGCCGTTGAGCATCTGCGCGTACGTCTCCGAACCGGTCTTCTCCAGCGTGACACCGAGGTAGAGCACCTCTGGCTTGAGCACCAAGCCCGTTGCGGGGATGACCTGTTCGACGAACGCGGTGGGGGCGGCGGCGTCCAGTTCACCGGCGCAGACGCGAAGAGTGTCGCCGAGCCGCCAGTCGTAGGCGTTCGGGGAGAGACGGGTGGGATCGTACGGCTCGATCGTGATCTCGCCAGCCTGAAGGGCGGCTCTGATCGCGGGGCGGGTCAGGATCACGAGGCGACTGCCTTCACCGGAGCGACGTCCCGCCAGTACCTCGACGGCTGCGGACCTGTGGCGGCCTGGTACTTGCCTTGGTAGGGGTCGATTTCACCGGTAGAGACGAAGAACATGATCTGCGCGATCTTCATGCCGGCGTACACCCGTAGCGGACGGACTGGCGAGAGCATCAGCGTCCACTGGCCGTGGAAGCCGATGTCGCCGATGGGGGCGGTGATTTCGACGAAGAGGCCGAGCCTGCCGACCGAGGAGCGGCCGAACAGCAGCGGTACGAAGGAGTTGGAGCCGACCTGTTCGAGGGTGTGCCCGAGGTACAACTCGCCGGGTTGGAGCACGTGTCCGTCCGTCCCGATTTCCATCTCACGCGTGAGGTTGGGGCGGTAGGAGTCGATCACGGCGTCGGCGTAGGTCAGCAGGGTGGGGCCGAGGCGGACGTTGTAGCTGTTGGGGTTGACCTGCTCCAGCTCGAAGGGGTCGATGGTCAGGCGACCGTCGCGGGCAGCGGCGGTGATCTCGGGGCCGGTGAGAATCACTGCTCGCCTCCCTCGGTGGCGCCGCCGGGCAAGGTGGCGGCCAGGACGCGGCGTACTGCTTGGCTGAGCCGGAGCCCGACTTGATGTGTTCGGCCGCCCAGATGGCTGTCGGCGAGGTAGTCCGTCGTCAGCACGCTGTTCATCGCCGACGGAAGAGGCGTGGGAGCGATGACCAACGGGCCCACGCATTCAGCGAGTTGCGTGAGCAGCTTGTCGTGGTCCTGGGCGTGCTCGTCAGGAAGGACGGCGTGGACGAGCTGGTTGTCGAAGGGCTCGATGGCCAACAGGTCGCCGAGGGTGAGCACTTCGCCGAGCGGTACGGAACGGAGCGCGGTCTCGTTGAGGATCACCGCGTCTGCGCCGAGGCCGAAGTGGAGTCGACCGGCGATCTCTCGCAGCAGACGGCTTCGGTCCAACTCCCCATTGCGGTGGGGCTCGTTCACGGTTCCGAGCGGACTCGCCAGCTTCCGGCTGAAGAGGGAGATCTTCTCCCGCACCGTGGCGAGGTCTCCGGGAACTGCGGTGGCGTTGGGAAAGGTGCATGTGCGGGCGGCCCAGCCGCTGCCGCCCGGTTCTGCGGTGGCGTAGCCGACGCCGAGTTCGCGTCCCTTGACGACCAAGGTGTTGCCGATGCGCACAGGGCCGTAGGTGTCGCTGTGGCAATGGCCGGCGAAGATGACGTCCGCGAACGGGCAGGCGGCGGCCAGCTTCAGGTCCTCCTCGAAGCCTGAGTGGGACAACACGATCCAGGCGTCGGCTCGGTGGTGATTCTCCAGCATCACCTCGCGCAGGGCGTGAGCCGGGTTGGTGACGTGATGGCCGTTGCGATCGCGGGTGGGGATCGTGTTGAACGCCTGGGGGCCGATCACCGCCGTGATGGCGACCCGTTGGCCGCCGATCCGCTTGATGCGCGCGCGGTCGAAGAGCGGTTTGCCGTTGGTGTCGGAGGCGTTGGCGCACACGGTCATCTCGTGCAGCCCTGGTTCGAAGTAGTGCGGCCAGCCGTGATTTCCCGGCGCGAGCAGGTCGTACAGGCTGGTGAGAATCTCGCGCTCGATCCGCCCCTTGCCGAAGCGGTAGTAGCCGCTCCCTTCGAAGAAGTCGCCGCAGTCCACGATCAGGCTCTCGGCCCTGGCGGTGTGGAGGTGGGTGAGCATCGGCGTGGCCACGTCGAAGGCCGAGTGGACGTCGGTCGTAGCGATGATCTTCTGTAAGCGTCGGCTCATGGGGTGACCTCGCAGATGTCGGCGCCAAGGGCGTGCAGTTTGGTGGGCAAGTCGGCGTGTCCTCGACGGAGTTGGTCGAGGCCGCCCAGCGTGGTGACACCGCGTGCGGTGAGGCCGGCGATGAGCAGGGCCGAGCCTGTGCGGATGTCGGTGGCCTCCACTCCGGTCCCGGTCAACTGCTGCGGGCCGGTGAGACGGCACTTGGTGGGCGACAGGTCGTGGATCTCGGCGCCGAGGCGGGCGAATTGGGGCAGTAGGTTGCCGTGGCGGCCGGGGTTGATGGTGTCGGAGAAGAGATGGGTGCCAGGGCGAGTGAGGGACAAGGCCATCAAGGACGGTTCGAAGTCGGCGTCCAGGCCGCCGGGGGCGAGGGAGGCGACGGCTCGTAGCGGCCGACTGGTGGTCCGGGTGTCGTGGGCTTGGATGGTCAGTACGTCGTCGTCGGTGCTCGCCGGCACACCGAGCTGCCGCAGAGCACTGACCAGGGGAACGACATCGTCGCCGCGTACGCCGCAGATACGTGCCTCGCCGCCCGTCACTGCGACGGCACAGGCCAGCGTGCCTGCCTCGATCTTGTCGCCGGGCACCTTCCAGGCGATGGTCTCCGTGGGAGCGGATGGGGGCGGCGCGAGCGAAAGAAGAGACTCGCCGGCCCGGCACTGCCATCCGGCCAGCCGTAGCGCCTCTACGACGCTGAGGACTTCCGGCGAGAGGTTGGGCCCTCCCAGCCGCAGTGGCCGTCCGGCCACAACGGCGCGCAGGACGGCGGCGATGGTCGCGCCTCGGGAGCGGAAGGGCAGCACGATCGAAACCGTTCCGGTCAGTCCGGCGACTGCTTCCACGAGGTAGCCCCGGTCGTCGACGGTCGTACGGTCGCCGAAGCGCTCGTAGACCGTGAAGTGTTGTTCCATGCCGCGTTCGCCGATCCGGCATCCGCCTGGCCAGGGAAGTCGGGCTCGTCCGTATGCACCTAGCAGCGCTGGTACGAGGTAGTACGAGGCTCGGATACGTGCGGCGGTCTCGGGGTCGGGCCCCGCTTGCGGGCTGTCGCTGGGCAGGATGACCGCGGTGTGCGGATCGGAGACGGGGCGGGCCGTGTGCCAGCCGGACTGCTGGAGCAGGGTGAACATCGTTTCGACGTCGGTGTTCGCCGGGACGTTGCCCAGGTGCACTGGGCGGTGCATGGCCGCGGCGGCGGCCAGAAGTGGCAGGGCCGCGTTCTTGGACCCGTCGACTGTCACGGACCCGGTGAGAGGGGTGCCAGGTCGGATGGCGACCACTTCGGCGGCGATTGGGGGGATCCGTACGGCTGTCAACCGTCAACTCCTTTGCAGGGGAAGGCATCGTGAGGGCTGGTCCGGGCCGCTGACCTTGAACTCGGCCCAGCACCGCTTGCCGGACGGCAGCGGGTCGATCCCGTGGCGGTCCGCGAGGGCGGCGACGATGAACAGGCCCCGTCCGCCTTCCTCGTCCACGTCCGGCAGTCCGACCTGTGGGGCCTTGGAGCTGGCATCGGTCACCTCGATCAGCAGGCGTTCGTCGTTCAGGCGAGCGCCGGCCGAGATAGGGCCGTGGCCCGCGTGCCGTACCGCGTTGGCGAGCAACTCCGCGGCGACCAGCTCCGCTGTCTCCAGGAGTTCCTGATCGAGAGAGGCGTCCCAGGCCCGTATCCCGATGGCGAGTTGCTGGCGCGCGGAGCTGGCGGCAGCAGGTGTGCCGTGAACGGGGAAATGGATCTGATGCGCTTCCATGAGCGGCCTCCTGGATCGGTGTGGCAGCTCCACGCAACCGCTTCGGAGGCAAGCTGGACCACGCCGTGTGCCGTCGCTGCATCACTTATGCAGGAGCTGCATCGCGGTCAATTGCCGCTCGGTTACGCTCGGTTGAGCAGGCAGGATCGGCGACGGCGGAAGGGGCCGTGGCAGATGGCCGAAGCACACAGCGAAGCAAGACGGATCGGTGAAGCGATCCGTCAGGCACGGGTGTTACAGCGGCGCTCGCAGAAGGATGTTGCCGCCGCGCTCGGCTACCACCAGTCCAAGGTGAGCCGTCTGGAGAGCGGACGCGGCACGGAGGACATCCGCGTCCTGCGCGCCGTAGCCCAGGAACTCGGCATCGCGCCGCACCAGTTGGGCCTCGCCGCTTTCCCCGATGCCTCCGCCGCCGATTCCGAGACAGAAGACATGCACCGCCGTACCTTCCTCGCCGCAAGCATCGCGGCGCTCGCAACCCCGGCTGCCTGGGCCGCCGCTCACAACGACCTGGTCCAGGCGCTCCTACCCGGCTTGAGCCCGGCGAGTACCGGCACCGTCATGGACACGACGGTTCTCCGCGAACGGGTCGGAACGGCCCGCAGGCTCTTCTACACCTGCAACTACACGGAGCTGGAACGCATCCTGCCCAGCTTGATCGCCGATCTTCGGACGGCCTCCGCCGGCACGCTGGACAGCGACGTGCTGTCCGCACTCCTGGCCACGGCCTATCAGACCTCAACCAGCCTGCTGCTGAAACAGCACGACCATGGCAACGCCTGGCTCGCGGTCGGTCGTGCAATGGCCGAGGCCGAACGCTCCGGTGACCCGGTGGTCCTCGCCTCCAGCGTCCGCGTGCAGGCCCACGTCCTGGCCCGCGAGAAGCACACCACCCAGGCCGTCACCCTCGTCCGGCATACGGCCGACCAGCTCACCGGCTCCTACGACCGCCGCTCCCCGAAGTACCTCGCGGCCGTAGGGCTGTTGCTGCTGCGGGGCGTGACTGCGGCCAGCGGCGGTGGCGACCGCGCGGCCACCGAGGAGTTCCTCGTCGAAGCCAAAGAGGTTGCCCAGTACGTCTCCCTCGACCGTCCCGACGCCTGGGCCAACTTCAGCCCCACCAACGTCGCCCTCCACGAGCTCAGCGCTCTGGTGGCCTTCGGCGACGCGGGCCTCGCCCTGCAAGCGGCCCGCCCGCTCATGCGCCGGCACATCCCCGTGCCCGAACGGCGGGCGGCCCTGTGGGTGGAGACGGCCCGCGCCTACAGCCAGCAGGGCCGCCTCTCCGACGGCTATCAGGCCCTGCGGATCGCCGAGACCTGCGCCGCCCAGGACGTCCGCCGCCCCGCGGTGCGCGACCTTGTCGCCGACATGGCCGCCCGCGACCGCCGTCGTACCCTGCCCGAACTGCACCACTTCAGCCGCCAACTGGGAGTCCCTGCGTGACCGAGCCGACCGCTCCGGAGAAGAAGCCCTTCCTGTATGTCGTCGTGTGCGCGTGCGGCATCGCCGACGACGTCGGCAAGCTGATCACCGCAGCGCAGGAACGGCACTGGGACGTCGGTGTCGTCGCCACCCCACAGGGGCTGGGCTTCCTCGACGCCGAGGCGGTCGAGGCCCAGACCGGCTACCCGATCCGCTCGGCCTGGCGAACGCCTGGCGAGGCCCGACCGCTGCCGCCTGCGGATGCCATCGCCGTTGTCCCGGCGACCTTCAACACGGTCAACAAGTGGGCTGCCGGCATCTCTGACACCCTCGCCCTGGGCATCCTCTGCGAGGCATACGGCATGGATATCCCCACGGCCGTACTGCCGTACTTGAACATGGCCCAGGCCGCCCACCCCGCGTACCAGCAGAGCCTGGCTCGGCTGCAGGAGATGGGCGTCCTGATCGGCAGCTACGAGCCCCACCGGCCCAAGGCCGGCGGCGGAGCAGACCGCTTCCGCTGGGAGGAAGCCTTGGATCTGCTGGAGCCCCGGCTCTCCCGGTAACCGCAACCAGGGGTGATCAGGACCCAGGCAGTAGTGCCATAACGGTGGACTGGACGAGTTGGGCTGCGGCCAAGAGGTTGGGGAATCCGCCGCAGCGCTCGACGAGGTTCTGGAGCATGTAGCGCAGGGTGCCGGGGTCTCGTTCGGGCTCGTCCAGGCGCGGGGTGATCATGGCTAGGTCGCGCAGGGCGGCGTCCACCTCGGGGTACTGGCCGCGTAGTTCTTCCAGGCGCCGTCGAAGGTCGTCGATGCTCTCGCGAGCCTTGTCCACGGCTTCGTTGGTGATGTTGTTGGTCTGGCTGACGTTCTGCGAGAACGCAGCGGCTTGGGCGGGTCCGGTCATGTTGCCGGTGTTGATGATGCCGAAGTTGGGTCCATTGGGGGCCGGGTCGGGCTGGCGGCGAATGGCCATGTGAGGCTCCTGGTGAGGGCGCGGGTCAGTTCTTCTGGGAGGGGTTCTGGGAGAACGGGGCAGCCTGTGCGGGGCCGATCATGGTGCCGCCGTTCATGACGCCGAAGTTGTAGATCGCAGTGGCCTGTTGCTGGTAGGCGGCGATGTCGACGTTGTGGTCGCGCAGGAAGATCTCGGTGGAGTCGAAGACGCGGCGCTGCATCATCTGCACGTAGTAACGAGCGTCGTCATTGGTGTGCATGTCCTCGATCCAGCGCACGCTGTAGACCTCGCGGAGGCTGACCGGCCCGCTGCCCGTGTCCAGTTCGGGGCGTTTGCGGGCCGTGCGGCGTATGAGCCGGTCGAGGCCGATGTAGATGTCGCCGAGAGCGTTGAATGCGGTGCGGCCTAGCCATCTCAGGCTCCGCGGGTCGGCGGGCTTGAGACCGGCGACCTTCGGGTTGAGCGGGGCCATGATGTGCGGCCGGACGGTGACGCGCAGAAAGCCGCCCTGGTAAGCGAGGTGAACCAGGACGGCGGCGATGAGTTCGCCGTTCCAGGCGGTGACCCGGGCCCAGATATAGCGGCGGGCGATCTCCTCAACGGGCTTGTCGCCAATGTTGTCCTCGGCGAGGGCGTGCAGGGTGCGCCAGGCGTTGTCGTCGATCTGGTCCCAGCGCTTGTAGTGGATGCCGGCGATGCCGATGACCTCCATGCGCGGGATGGGGTGATCGCGGTGATGGGCGGGTGCCGGGTCGTCCAGTCGGCGCGCGACATGGGTGTGCAGCTGGGCCACGGTGAAGTGCTTCAGCGGCTTGCGGGCCACTGGCTTGTTGTGCTGAGACAGGGCATCCAGAACGGCTTTTGCCACCTCGGCCATGTCGGGCTGGCCTTGGCGCTGTGCCGGCGAACCGAATCCCGAAGGCAGCCCGGTGTCGTCATCTCCCGCATCCTGGTTTTCGGGGGCCGGTTCGACGTCGATGCCGATGACTGCAGGCGGCCATGCCTGAAGACCCGCTCCGAGAAAGCGGTCCCGATCGCCGCTGTCGCGGCGCTCGCGGAGATACGGCAGAGCGTGCGCCTGAACGGCTGTCGGAGCCGCATGCAACTCACCAGCCAACAAGGCGTTGAGGCGCGTCTGTGCCAGGTAGCGCTCGACCAGGTACACGCCCCACACCCCGACGACCAAGGTGAGGGCGGCCCATCCCACCGTCAGACTGCCGGCGATAGCCTGCCAGACGACAACCGCGACCACCGCAGCGACGGCCCATCGCCGTTTCCGCATATGTCGTATGGCGCGGTCCGAGGCTTCCACCACGGGTTCCTGGTGGAAGCCGTACACCGGCACCGGCCGCTTCGACTTCTTGATCCTCCGCCGAACCCAGACCGCGTAGTCCTCACCCACCACGACCGACGGCGGTACCGGCTCGGAGGAACCGGCGGCCTTCTCCGCCTCCTTGGGAGGAAAGAGCCACCGCAGCCGCTTCTTTACGGCTGCTTTCAACTTCTTCCAGAGTCGGGCCAGTTCGGCGCGCAACACGGCCAGCCAGTCCGTACGGGCGAAGGCCGCAGCGCTTAACCGGCGGGTGACTCCCTCGGTATAGACCCCATGTTTGATCACTTCCCGCGCATCAGCCGCAGTCCCCAACGGCACCGCTGGTGCCGAAAAGACAGACTGATGCTCCCCGTAGGACAAGTCCCCCACCCCCGTGTCTCCGATGCCCCACCGCGACACCTGAATACGGCGGACGCAGAGGGGCATCGTCCTCGCGCATGGCAAGCGCTGCCATACCGCAAACCCGCACAAGCAGCGCACTGGGGCATTCGGATCGAACAATGACCGAAAGGCGCCTCCGTGTTGTGGGGATACCGACGGCACAGGTGGCGTTCCGCCGGAACCCGGGTATCGGGCCTCACCGGGAGCGCCCCCGTGCCTGTGCTGGGTGTTGCGGGGCTGGAGCGACTGCTGTCATCGGAACCGAAGCGCCGGTGTGCTGTGCGGCGGTGCTGCGGGCCTGTGCTGCTCGGGCTCGTGGGCTGGGTACCGACCGTGCGCTGAGGCGTTGGATGCGCCACGTCAGGACCCGTGCAAGGGAGTCGGCGTCGTCCAGGGCGCGTTGGTCGGCGGCCTGGTGGAGGAGCTGCTGCGGATCGTGGCCGGCTGCCTCGGCCTCGGCGAGGACGGCGGTGAGCGCGCCGAAGGCGGGGTCTTCGACGACTTGCTCGGCATGGTCGGGGACAGCTCGGCGCAGATAGTAGATGTGCCGGTCCACAGTCTGCTGCGGTGGTCGGCGTTGGACGAGGGCAGCCAGCGGTACGGCGGCTGCTTGGTTGTAGGCGGCCTGGAGGTGGACCAGGGTTTGGTGGGCGGCGGCGACCTGCTGGTCGTGGTGGCGGAGTTGGTGCCAGCGGGCAGCGGCAATGACGACGAGGATCGCGGCGTCGAGGAACATCGCCAGGGCGGCGCCGTCCTTTGGGGCGGGCTCTCGGAGCATCGCGCGTACGGCGCCGCGCAGGGCTCGGGCGTGGTGGTGATCGGCGCGGATGCGGGAGCGGGTGGCGCGTTCGAACGCGGTGGCCGCTTCTCGGAGTTGGTGGCGCACAGTTTGGGGTGTGACGAGGGGAAGGGCGTCGAGAGCTTCGCCGAAGGCGGCGAGGTGACCTTGGGAGGCTTGGTCGTCGGGTTGGTCGAAGTGGTGGGGGATGCGTTCGGCTGCGGCGGTGGCCTGGTGCCAGGGGTTGGGCCTGCGCCTGCCCGCCTGTCCGGTGGGCTGCGGTCCCATGCTCGCCAGGCGTTCTTGGATCTTGGGGAGGGACAGGTCCGGGGCGAGTTTGGAGCCGGAGTACCAGATGGGGCCCTGGGCGTCGTCCGCGATGGCGACCTTGTATCCCCGTACGTCGCCTGAGGGGAAGTGCACGACCTCGACGAGCACGCCGTCGAGGTGGCCGAGCAGGTCGACGAACTCCTCGATGGCGGAAGCGGCCGCCACGGCGGTGCGGACGGTAGTGCGCAGGCGTTCGCGGGCGGTCTTGTCGTGGCCGGCGCGGCGGGCCTTCTCCTGTTCGGCGCGGGTGGGGCGTTCGGCGGCGGTGCGATCTCCGCGGACGACCTGGAAGAGACCGTATTCCTTCTCGATGGCGGCGAGTTCGTGGTCGGCGGTGAGGTAGTCGTTCCAGTGGCGTGCGGTGCGCAGGTCGGCGCGGACCTTGGTGGCGGCGATGTGGATGTGGTCCGGCGCGTGGCGGACGGCGACCCAGCGGCATCCGTCCGGATCGCCCTCGGGTGCGATGCCAGTGGCCGCGACGACGCGGCGGGCGATGTGGGCCCACTCCTCGTCGCTGAGGTGGCGGTCGGATTTGGCGGCCCGGATCGAGCAGTGCCACGTGTGCTTCTCGGGCGCGCGGCCTAGTCGCCGGGCCTGTTTGACATGCAGGTCGAGGTCGGCCACAAGGAGCCTCTTAGCAGCGCCGAAGTCGTCGGTGCGGCCAGGGTCGGGGGCGAAGCCGTCCCAGGAGGCGACCAGGTGGGGGTCGGTGTGGTCCTTGGCCTTCTTCGTGTCGAACAGGTACCGGATCAGACCGGCTGTGTCCTTGCCGCCGCTGATCTTCGCGATCATCGGGCGGGCTTCTTGGCGACGGCCTGCTTCGCGGCAGACGCAATGTGGCGGACGGTGGCGCCTACTGCGTCCAAGGTGGGTTCTACCTGGGCCAGCACGGCGTTGTCCCCAGGGTGTGGATGGCCGCCGGAGTGGAGTTTCTTGGCGATCTGGTTGATGTTGTGGCCAATCCTGGCGACCTCCCTGCGCAGGGCGGTCAGTTCGTCGATGTAGTCGTCGAGCGGCGTGCGCTGGCCGGGCAGGGCGAGGTCGCCGTGAAGGTGGGCCATGACAACGGCGCCGACGTAGTGGGCGCCGGCGATGTTCAGGGACCGGGCCTTGGCGAGGATCGCGGTCTTCTCGTCGGTGCTGTAGCGCACGTCGACGCGCTCTTTGCGCTGGACGGGTTCACGCTGACGGCGGCGGGCGACGCGGTGCAGCGCGGCGGCATCAGCTGCTCGCGTCAACGGATCGGCGGCGGTCTCGACGAGCTTGTCCTCCCCGGGCACCCCCTGGTGCCCGAGCTCCTCCGCCACCCCCGGGGCGGAGGCACCCTCGTTGGACCGACCCTTGGACGGTCCAACGGGATACCTTGCTGGCTGGGGTGCGGTGGTGGTCATCTCCCGCTGAGTAGTGGGGAGTTCGTAGCCCGGGTCATGCATGAGGGAGTTCTCCGTGGCGCGTTTGTGGGGCGGGAAGCTGTGGACTCAGAAGGCGCGGGCAGGTGCCCTGTCGCGTTCGGCCTGCCGCTGAGAGGCGGACTCGTCGAGTTCGGTCTGCAAGGCGTCCTTGACCTTTTCCGCGTCGGCCCTGCCGATGGACAGGCCCGTGCCCCGTATCGCCGCTTCGATGTGGCGGCGCGAAGCACGGCCTCCCCGTCCGAGTGGCGCGGTGCGGGCGATGGCGAGGAACTCCTCGGAGACCGTGCCGGACTCTTGGTCTTCCGGCTCGTCCGAAGGATGCGGAGGCGCCGGCAGATTGGTGGCAGCCTGCGCCATGTCGGTGTGCCGGTCCGCCACTTGGAGAGCGGCTGGCTCCGGCTGACCGGCACTGTCTTCCGCAAGTTCGACGATCTGGATGCCGTTGTGGCTGCGGTCGGCAGAGTTGTGGCGTTGCGCGGCGCCGGAGGGCTCGGCAACGAGTTGGTGGATCTGCCGCATCAGGACACCGAAGGCCAGCAGCGCGGCGGTGGGGGGGACCGCCGCGACCACGTAGTCGAGCATGGGCACAGTGCCGGTGCTACCCGTGCCGCTGACGCCCGCCACGTTGAGTGCGATGGAGCCGACCGATCCGGTGGCGGTGAGGGCGATGGCCCACCCGTCGGTCGCTTGGCGCAAACCGGCGCGGAGCATGAGCAGTTCGCCCGCGACGATGAACGCGTCCAGGGTCGCTGGCCAGGCCCACTGGCGGGCCGGGGAGTTCCTGAGCCCGTGTTGTCCGGCGACCTCGGCGAGATGCGCGTACGAGAGCCAGAACCCGCCGGCCGTGAGGGCCACGATGACCAACCCTGCTGCGATGAGCGTGAACCGCTCGGCGGCCTGCTTGGTCGTGGTCGGTCCTCCCTCGTCGAGGCGGTCGTCTCGGTTGCTGGAGGTGGAGAGGTTCGTCAAGCGGGGTGCTCCTGGGCGTTGGCGGTGTAGTCCGTCTTTGCCGTCTTGGCCGTTGCAAGCGCAGGTCAGGGCAGGTACGGCACGAGGTTTGGTCTGCCGTCCCGGCCGATGCCGGAGGCGTTCTCCGACCAGTTCGGCCGGGACGGCGTGGTGGTGGTGGGCCGTCCCGGCGGCTGACACCCTGACCTGCGGCGATACGGCGGGGACGCGCGGGACGGCACAAGACGGATCGGGATGTGGTCCTGGCCCCGCAACGCGGCCCTCATGATCGCGTTGCCGTCTTGCCCCCGGTTGCCGTCTTGTCTTCATGCCATTTGACCTGCGGGATCACGGCACGGACGGCAGGGACGGCCGCCCGGGGGATGCGGGGCTCAGCCCGAGGCGGGGACGGTAGGCCCGGCGTCCACCGGGTGGACGGTGGGGCAGTAGCGCCGCCAGGCGTCGAGGAACTTGTTGCGCATGTAGCCCTTGCGCTGGGTTCCGTCGGCGAGGCGGACGTTGCCGGGCTTGATGACGTACGGGCTGAGCATCCGTGCCAGTTCGCGGGAGTCCAGCCCGTTGCGCCCCCACTCCGCCCACGGGGCCTCTGCGTCCTGGCGCAGGTGGTAGAGCAGCTCGTCCGTGGAGAGGCTGTCCGCCTCGCGCTGGGCGGCGAAGACCCGGCGGATGTCGGCGAGGACCCGGGCACCGCCGGGTCGCTCCTCCTCCGCTTCGACCTCTGTGGCCACCATCCGCGCACACGCCTCGCGAGCGCGCCGGGGCCAGGACCCGGCGGCCAGGTCGGCGACGATGACCAAGGGCTCCCAGGTGTCAGCCGCCCGGTCTTCCACCGGCATGACCGGCTCCAGTTCCGCTGCCTCGTCCAGCAACGGCCTGGCCCAGGCAGCGATGCGGTCCCGCAGATCGTGCAGGGCCGGGATATCGCGGCGGGAGCGGAAGGGCTTGACCTTCTCGCCCTCGGCCCGGCGCCGCATGCGGATCACGATGGCCCGGTCCATGATCGTGTCGGGCAGGTCGCCGATGCCCGCGATGGCCGCCATGGCGAAGGTCGCGAAGCGGTGCGGGGTGTGGTCGTTTCCCACGACCCGGGTGACGTACCGGTTGCGCTGGTGGCCGGCGTTGAGCAGGCCGCGCATCTCCTCGTTCTTCTCGGCCACCTTCGGGGTGCCGAAGATGGTGTCCGCCTCGTCCACCAGGAGTGTGGGCGGGTTCTCCTCGGTGATCGACCGGAAGATGGCCGCCGGTGTGGTGTTGATGGTGATCATCGGCTCGTGGACCGTCTCGGTCAGCGCGTCCAGCAATCGCGACTTGCCGCACCTCTTCGCCGGTCCCACCACCGCCAGACGGGGCGCGTGCTGCCACGCGGGCTGGAGATGCGTCGCCGCCACCCACAGCGTGACCGCGTCCAGGGCCTCCGGAGAGGGCAGGATCACGAACTTCGCTATCTGCGAACGCAGTTCGTCCAGCAGCGCCGAGCCGAGCGTCGGCTCGGGATCCGGCACCACCTCCTCGGCGGACTGATCCGCCGAAGTGGCGTCAGATGCACCCTCGTTGGCGGTCGGCGGGGCTTCGCCGGTGTGGTGGCCGAGCTGGCCGGGGATGGTGACGGGCGGCCACGAGGGCTTGTCGGAGTCGGAATAGGGCTCGGCTCCCGCATGTTCCACGGGGCAGCTCCTTTTCTGGCGGTGGCGGGCGTGTGCGCCTTGGCCGCCGGGTTGGTTCTTCACGGGCCGGTTGGGGTTGCTCGGGCCTCCGGCGTTGCACCGCCGGGGGCCCATCCCCATCTCGCGGGCACCAGGCCATCGCGAGGGAACACGGACCGTACGTCCACACCCGGCAACAGTCCAGCGTTTCTGTGTCAGCTCAGCGCAGAACGGTTTGCTACGGTGCTGCGCCATCACGCCGCCAGACCCAGCAGATCGAGCAGGTCCGCGGTCACGACCCGGTAGGCGTTGCCGAGCCGCAGCACCTTGCATGGGTACTCGCCCCGCTTCGCCAGCTCATAGCCCTTGCTCCGCCCGAGCCCGAGAGCGCGGTTGCCAGTGTCCAGGTCAACCGACACGGGGAGGGCGAGAAGCTCCTCCCGGCTCATCCCCTTCGAGTCCTTCATCCGTCCGGCCGTCGCGTCTTCGCGCATGCAGGGCGCCCCTTTTCGGTACAGCCCTCGGCGAACGTGCTCCTCACGTCCGGCTCCAGGCGTCTACCAACCATCATCGGGAAGCTAATGTGTCTACATGACACAACGCGGTGTGGATGCTGATGAGGACGACGTTCCCGAGTGGGAGGACCGGGTCAAGGCCAACGTGGCGGGCGAAGTCCGGCGCAGAAGAAAGGAGATGGGATTGAGCGCACAGGACCTGGCCGACGCGTGCGAGCAGCTAGGGCATCCCATCCCGCGCAACGTGATCGCCAACATGGAGTCCGGCCGCCGGGCCAGCCTGCCCCTGGTGGACGTCATGGTCCTGGCCGCCGCCCTGGAGACGTACCCGGTCTGCCTGATCTTCCCGGTCGGCTACGTCGACCGAACCCAGGAACTCCCCTTCCAGGAACTCGTGCCCACCTGGGACGCCCTGCGGCGCTTCACCGGCGACGAGGACATTCCCTTGCACGACGCGGGGCTGGTCCCCGACTTCGAAGTGCACGACAACCTCGTACGCACCGCTCTGGCCGCCCTCGAAGAAGCGGAACAGGCACGGTTCGCAGCCAAAACGGCAAGCAACCGCGCCCAGGAGGAGGAAGCCGAGCGCAGGCGGACCAAGTACTCCGACGAGGCCATCTCCGCCAAGTACAAACTGCGCTACCTCCGTCGCGACCTCCGCGACGAAGGTGCCACCCCGCCCCATCTCCCACCCGCCCTGGCGGACGTCGACCCGCCCGAACCCGACCCCAACACCACCCCGGAGGAACGCCTTTGAAGGGCTCCACCTACCGCCGCTGCTCCTGCCGCGACCCCAAGACCGGCAAGGAACTCGGTACGTCCTGCCCCAAGCGCAACAGCAGGAACCACTGCACCTACTCCATACGCCAGGAGCTGCCACCCCGCGAGGACGGCAGCCGACGCTCCTTCGCCCGCGGCGGGTACCCCAGCCTCAAGGCGGCCCAGGCCGATCTCGACCACGTACGCGCCCTCATGGCGCTCGCCGAGTCGGACGACCCTGAAGGCGTCCAGCTGATCGCCGAGATGCTGTCCGAGGTCAGCCGCGACAAGCTGCCGCTCCCCGACGTGGAGGAGACCCGGCGTCGCCTCAATGCCGGCCAAGACCTCGTCGGCAGCCTCACCGTGAGCGAGTGGCTGGACAGGTGGCTCGCGGGCAAGCGCATCCGGAAGTCGGGCGTCAGCCGCTACGAGACCGACGTCCGCGTCCACCTCAAGCCCCACATCGGCGACCGGCGCCTCGACCGACTGCGCGTCAGCCACCTCAGCGAGATGTTCACCGCCATCACCGACGCCAACGCCGAGATCCTGGAGCAGAACGCCCAACGGCGTGCGGCGGTAGAGGAGTTGGCGTCCGTGCCGTGGAAGGGCCTGGGGAACCGGGCGCGCCGCAAGGCCATGAAGACGGCCATCGACGCGATGCCGCCCTTCCGCCGCGTCACCGGGCCGTCCACGCGCCAGCACGTCAAGGCCACGCTCCGCGCCGCCCTGAACGAGGCGATCGGCCAGCAGATCATCACGTTCAACCCGGCGTCCCACGTCGAGATCGACCCCGTCCGCAAGCCGAAGGCTCTCGTGTGGACGGACGAGCGGGTCGCCCGGTGGCAGCAGACCGGCGAGAAGCCCTCCCCCGTCATGGTCTGGACGCCCGAACAGACCGGCGCGTTCCTCGACTTCGTCGCCGCAGACCGGCTCTACGCCATGTGGCACCTGGTCGCCTTCCGCGGCCTGCGTCGCGGCGAGGCATGCGGCCAGCCCTGGTCAGAGACCAACCTCGACCGACACTCCCTCACCGTCACCGGCCAACTCGTCCAGGACGGGTGGGACGTCGAAGCGTCCGAGCCGAAGACCGACAGCGGCTTCCGCGTCGTGGCCCTGGACGACGACACGGTCAGCGTCCTGGAGCGGCACCGCAAGCAGCAGGAAGCGGACCGCGCGGAGTGGGGACCGGCCTGGGTCGACACCGGTCTCGTCTTCACCCAGGAAGACGGCTCCTGGCTGCACCCCGGCAAGGTGACCGACCTCTTCGAACGGCTCGTCGCCGCCTCCGGCCTCCCGCCGATCCGGCTGCACGACCTGCGCCACGGCGCGGCCACGCTCATGCTCGCCGCCGGTATCGACGTGAAGATCGTGTCGGACACTCTCGGGCACAGCGACACCCGCATCACGCGGGACATCTACCAGAGCGTTTTCCCCCACGTGGGCAAGAGCGCCGCTGAGGCCACCGCCAAGCTGGTTCCGCTTCAGCGCAAAACGGCGGCCGAGAAGGCCGCACGCAAGGCGGAGAAGGTTCGGAAGAAGGCCAAGCGCGCCCAGAAAGTCGGGGACGAGAACAAGTACCGGCTGAAGAAGCCCAAGAAGTAGGACCCAACGCCTCCGCGCGCCCCAGCGCCCCGTCGGCTGGCGAAGCGCCAGCAGGGCTGGCCGTATTCATCGGCTCACTCACGCAGCTGACTCAACGGCGCCGACGACGGGCGCTGTTGCGGGCAGATTGGGGCTGTTCCTTGCCGGTGAGTATCCCGGCGGTGAGCAGTCGGCCTTCACGAACACTCCGCGTGATCTGCTGCCGAACCAGCTCTGTACTCACTCCGGCAGTACCAATCATACCTGTCTCCACTAGCCGGGTGAACATGGTGTTGTCCAAATAACTCGGAACGTTGGAGTAGCCAAAGCGCAGCGCTTTGTCCCTGCCATCCCTCAGTCGCGGGTCGGTGCGCAGTTGCTGGAAGTGCTGGCGGGAAAAATACATTCCCGGCACCATGATGTTCGCCTGCGGGATCAGCCCTTCGGGCGGGCACAACTTGATCCAGCTCGGATCGGGACTCAGCCTGTGGTCATCGGTCGTTCGGCGGAGACCGGCAGCATAGGCGTCCACGTCTTCCATGCGTTTCAGTTCGTCGGCCAGCTTGCGATCGCTATCCGGGTAGTAGTAGCCGCCCACCTTGTTCAGCTTCTTGTACTGAACGAGGACGAGGCTTCCACGGCTTTGGTGGTAATACAGAAGGTCAGCGCCGGAATTTCCCTCAACGGCGGTGCGGTTCACGTTGGCGATCAACAGCGACTGGTCGTCCTGCCGGAACTGTCGCCAAGCGACGTGCCCAGTGCGCTCACCAATCCAGCCCAGAAACATCTCGGCATCGTGCCCGATGTGGTGATCTTCGATCGCGATGTCGTGCTGCGGGGCTGCTTGGCCTCCATCGGCTGACGCTGCCCCGGTCCGGCTCAGGAGGTCGAGATACGCCGGAGGAGGCCGGTCGTCGTACAGTTCCTCGGCCGGCGGATCCCACCGGGCGAGCTGAGGGATGGACATCCCTGCCATACGTCCAATTCCCAGGACTGCGTCGCGCTGGGTCGCCAAGGCTTCTCCTGCAGTCGAGCGCACTGTGTAGCCGTCAAGCGTCGCTCGGAGTCGGCGAATCACATCGCTTGCATCAGGCCGCAACTCGACCAAGGCGGCGAGGAGAGCGTTGCCCGTCGCCTCGGTCTGCTGCCCTTCATCAATCAGGTGCCTGTCATGCCGCGCAGCCAAGCGCGCTGTGACTTCCTTCAGCATCACAGGCTGTGAAAGCGCGCTGACATGGGAGATCTCCAGCTTCTGCTCCAAGTCGGCGACTTGGCGCAGTCGCTTAGTGTGTCCGAGTCTGGTCACATACAAGAGACCATGTCTGTCGGGAGTGGCGATCAAGGTCAGGTGACTGCCCTTGGTCCAGAACTCCCTGGGCCGGGTGGCCGTCCATGTCCACTCACGACGTCCGGAGGCCGGGAACAAGCCCTCTTGCCATTCGATATGTGCTGTCTCGGACTCCGTGCACCTGATGATCGCGACCATGCCGATCATTCTGGCCGCCGAACTCACTTGCTGTCGGTGTTCAGGCAAGAAACGCCCCTGCGGGAGCAGCATCCCCTGAGTGCCACCCAGCAAGCACTGGCGCGACGGCTTGAGTTCCAACCGGAGCCAATTGGTCGAGAAGCCACAGGGCGTTGGTAGTTCCCTCCGCTCACGCATCGCTCACGCAAGCCGTCCCACGGCACCCCAGCCGTGCGACGCGTCACGCCCCGAGCAACACAAAAGGCCAGGTCACGGGCTATGTGACCTGGCCTTCGAAGGAGCCCCCTGTCGGATTCGAACCGACGACCTACGCATTACAAGTGCGTTGCTCTGGCCAACTGAGCTAAGGAGGCCTGCGCGATGCGTGCGTACCCGAGACGTGCGCGATCACGTGCCCGTGCAGTGTACCCAGGTCCCCGCCGCGCCCTGTCGAAAATTTCCTCGAAGTTCACATGGACCCAGGTACTGACAGACCAGGCAAACGCCAGGTACCGTCCTGACCCAGTTCACTCGCGTGGACTACACCACCACCTTCCTACAACGGATCGTCCGGCACGTTCCTGCCGGTAGAAGGGGGCCCTTCATCATGGCCACTGTTTCGTTCGACAAGGCGACCCGGATCTACCCGGGCACCGAGAAGCCCGCCGTCGATGGTCTGGAGATCGAGGTCGGGGACGGCGAGTTCCTCGTCCTCGTCGGTCCGTCCGGCTGTGGCAAGTCCACCTCGCTCCGCATGCTCGCGGGGCTCGAGGACGTCAACGCCGGCGCCATCCGCATCGGTGACCGCGACGTCACGCACCTGCCGCCGAAGGACCGGGACATCGCCATGGTGTTCCAGAACTACGCGCTGTACCCGCACATGACGGTCGCCGACAACATGGGCTTCGCGCTCAAGATCGCCGGCGTCAACAAGGCCGAGATCCGCCAGAAGGTGGAGGACGCGGCGAAGATCCTCGACCTCACGGACTACCTCGCCCGCAAGCCGAAGGCGCTCTCCGGCGGTCAGCGCCAGCGTGTGGCGATGGGTCGCGCCATCGTGCGTGAGCCCCAGGTCTTCCTCATGGACGAGCCGCTGTCGAACCTCGACGCCAAGCTCCGTGTCTCCACCCGTACGCAGATCGCGTCGCTGCAGCGCCGCCTCGGCATCACCACCGTCTACGTCACCCACGACCAGGTCGAGGCCATGACGATGGGCGACCGGGTCGCCGTACTGAAGGACGGTCTGCTCCAGCAGGTCGACTCGCCCCGCAACATGTACGACCGTCCCAAGAACCTCTTCGTGGCCGGATTCATCGGCTCCCCCGCCATGAACCTGATCGAGGTCCCGATCACCGACGGCGGCGTGAAGTTCGGCAACTCGGTCGTCCCGGTCAACCGCGACGCCCTCAAGGCCGCCTCCGACAAGGGTGACCGTACGGTGACCGTCGGCGTCCGCCCCGAGCACTTCGACATCGAGGAGCACAACGGCGAGGCCGCGAAGTCCCTCACCAAGGACACCGAGGACGCCCCGGCGGGTCTCGCGGTCTCCGTGAACGTCGTCGAGGAACTGGGCGCCGACGGCTACGTCTACGGCAGCGCCAAGGTCGACGACAACCTCACGGACCTCGTCGTCCGCGTCAGCGGCCGCTCGGTGCCGGAGAAGGGCGCCACGCTTCACGTGGTCCCGCGTCCGGGCGAGATCCACGTGTTCTCGACCTCCACGGGCGAGCGACTCACCGACTGATCAAACGTTCGCAGGAAGGGCCCCGCGGTTCGCCGCGGGGCCCTTTCCGTTGTGACGGCTGCCGGACCGTCGCCTGACCGTGTCGACAAATACCCCGGCAGACCGGTCATTTCGAGCAGCGTTCGTCAACGCCCTACCCAATTCGAGGCACCAATCCATCCCCCGAATTGGTGACTAAATGTCGCCAAATCATTACCGGACGCTACCCTCACACGCGTGAAGCACTCCAATAACCAACAGCCGCGACGCGGCCGGGGCCCCGCCCGCCGGGTCGGCCGCACGCTCGCCCTCGTCCTGCCCGTCATGATGGTGCTCTCCGGGACCCTCGCGGTCACCCGGGTCAACTGGTCGGGGAGCCCCTCCAGTTCGATGCTCACCGCCACGGACGTCACGGCGGCCGGAGCCTCCTCCAAGGCCGCCGCACGCGCCCCGCAGGACATCCTGCGCGACCAGCTCATGACCGAGCTCCAGGACAAGAACCCCGGCGTCGTCCTGACGCACCTCCAGGAGGCGGTGAACGGCCACCCGTCGCTCGCCACGCACTGCACCTCCATCGCCCGCGCACTGGGCCGCGCCGCGGTCCGTATCTACGGCGCGGCACGCGCCCAGTCCTACGCCCGCCCCGTGTGCGACACCTCGTTCGCCTCCGGGGTCATGGCCGCGCACAGCTGACCGGTGCCGGAGCCCGGAGGAGGAGGTCGGAGTAGGAGGTCGGTAACGGCTGATTAAGGAACGGTTGCAGCCGGAGGACGCGGTGGGGCCGCCACGTACAGTTCGGGTCATGACCGATCCGAACGCCGCGTCGCGCCCCACCCAAGCCGTGATCCTGGCCGGTGGCCAGGGGTCCCGGCTGCGCCCGTACACCGACGACCGGCCCAAGCCGATGGTCGAGATCCCCGGCACGGGGACGCCGATCATCGGCCACCAGCTCGTCTGGCTCGCCGAGGAGGGCATCACCGACGTGGTGGTCAGCTGCGGGCATCTCGCCGAGGTGCTGCAGGCCTGGCTGAAGACGGCCGACCTGCCCCTCGGCGTGACCACGGTCGTCGAGACGGAGCCCCTGGGCCGCGGCGGCGGCCTCAAGTACGCCGCCGCGCACCTGCCCCGCCCGGACAAGGCCTGGTACGCCACCAACGGTGACATCTGGACCCGCTTCTCGCTGCGCGACATGGCGGACTTCCACACGGAGCGCGACGCGGTCGCGACGCTGGCTCTGGCGCGGCCTCGGATTCCCTGGGGGGCCGTGCAGACGGACGGCTTCGGGCACGTCACGGACTTCATCGAGTCGCCGCCGACGCAGTACGCGATCAATGCGGGGGTGTACGTCTTCTCGCCCGAGTTCGCGGGGTTGTTGCCGGAGCGCGGGGATCACGAGCGGACGACGTTCCCCCACCTTGCGCGTGAGTTGCGGTTGGCCGGGTTCCCGATTCCGCAGGGGGCTTACTGGCGGGCCATTGATACCGCGAAGGATCTGACCGAGGCCGCAAAGGAGTTGGCGGCGCTCGGTCGTTAGCTGCGGGTCCGCTGTGGCTGGTCGCGCCCCGCGGCGGAGCCGCCAATGCCACAGCCCCGCGCCCCTGGGGCGACTGAGAGGGCCTGCACTGAAAAGTGCAGGCCCTCTCTCTGTGTGTCAGCCGGTGGGCGACTGCTTCAACAAGCCGCCCACCGGCCCAGTTACCCCAACAGGCCGCCCACCAGGCCCGGCTGGCCGGAGGAGGAGGAACCCCCGGTGCTGGAGCCGCCGCTGGAGCCGGTGCCGCCGCTGGTGCCGCCGCCGGTCGGGGAGCCGGAGGAGGTGCTGGGGGCCTGGCCGGCCGGGGAGGACTGCTGGGGCTGGGTGCGGCCCGCGGTGCCCTGGGTCTGGCTGGGGGCGCCGCCGGTGGCCGTACCGGAGGAGGAGTGGGTCGCGCCAGGGGTCGTCGCGGCGCCCGAGGGCTTGGCCGAAGTCGCGTGCCGGGACGGTGACTTGGACGCCCTGGGGCTGCTGCTGTGGCTCTTGGTCGGTTCTCCGGGGAGCGGGGTGCCCGGCAGTTCGTTGCGCGGGGCCTCGCCGGGGCCGGGGACGACCACGCGGCTGGAGTCGCGGACCGCGCCGCCGAGCAGGGAGCCGACGAGCAGGGTGAGGCCGATGGAGACGGCCGTGACGAGGGCGCCGCGGCGCAGGACGTAGCGGCGCAACTCCCAGATGTCGGCGCGGGGTCCGAGGCGGCGCCAGGCGCTGCCCGCGAGGCGGCCGTCGATGGAGTAGACGGGGGCGCCCGCGATGACCAGCGGGGACCAGGCGGCGAGATAGATGATGTCGGGCGCGTCGTAGGCCGGGACGGTCTTCCAGCTGACCGTGACGATCAGTGCCGCCGAGAGCAGCGCGCCGAAGATCGCGGCGACCCGCTGCCACAGGCCCAGGATCGTGAGGACGCCCACGATGACCTGGGCGAAGGCGATGACGAGCCCGGAGCCGACCGGGTGCTGGAGGGCGAACTGCCGTAGGGGCTCGGCGACTTCCCACGGGTGCAGGGTGTTGAGCCACTTGACCATGGAGCCGCGCTTGCCGCCGTCGAAGTAGACGGGGTCGCACAGCTTGCCCATGCCGGCGTAGATGGAGATGAAGCCGAGGAAGATGCGGAGCGGGAGAAGGACGACCCCGAGATTCATCCGGCGGCCGGGGTAATAGGCGTGCCGTACGGGCTCGTTGGGGTTGCGCCTGGTGCGGCGCTCGCGTTCCGCCCCCTCGAAGTCCTCGAACTCCGGGTCCGCGTAGGCGGGTTCGTCGTAGGCGCTGCCCACCGTCCGCATGGGCGGCAGGAGTCGGGTCTCGCCGGTGTCGTGATCGCCGCCGCGCTGGGCACCGACGACCGGGGTCTCGATGGTCTGCGCGCTCAGGTCGCCGTCGTAACCACCGCTGTCGATACGGGGGATGACCTGCGTGGCTCCGGCGTCGCCGACCGGTTCGTCGCCGTGGCGGACGCCCGTGCCGCGCACGGCCTGGAGCAGCCGGTGGGCGCCGGTGTCGTCCGGGGCGGACTTGCCGCTCCAGACGACGGGCCGGCGACGCGCGCCGCCGGCGGGGATCCGGCCGGGGACCTCGGTGGCGCTCAGGTGCCGTGCGATCCGCGGCGACGGGGAACGCGTCGAGGCGCCCAACTGCACGCGGAAGCTCGCATGATTGACGATGATCTGCGCCGGATCGCTCGGCACCTTCACCATGCTCAGCGCGGGAGCGTCGTCGAAGCCCGACGGGCCGTCCCCCGTGGGTGTGCGGGGTGTTCTGGTGTCCACACTCATCTAACCGAGTGACGTGTGTTTAGGACACTGCTTTGACTCGCCGGAAGTGTCCGGACCGCGTCAAGCGTGTGCCCGGCGCCCAGATTGCCCCGAGTGGGGGACGGTGCCGAACGCCCGTTCAGGAACGCTTGCGTGCCGCCTCGTAGAGCACAATGCCCGCCGCCACACCGGCGTTGAGGGACTCCCCGCCGCCGGGCATCGGGATCCGGACCCTGAAGTCGCAGGTCTCGCCCACGAGTCGGGACAGGCCCTTGCCCTCGCTGCCGATCACGATGACCACCGGGCCTTCCAGCGCGGCGAGTTCACCGACCTCGGTGTCACCGTCGGCGGCCAGGCCGACGATCGCGAGGCCCGCCTTCTTGTACGCCTCCAGGGCGCGCGTCAGGTTGGTGGCGCGGGCGACGGGCGTACGGGCGGCGGCGCCCGCGGACGTCTTCCAGGCGCCGGCGGTCATGCCGGCCGCGCGCCGCTCGGGCACGAGGACACCGTGCCCGCCGAAGGCGGCTGCGGAGCGGACGATCGCGCCGAGGTTGCGCGGGTCGGTCACCCCGTCGAGGGCGACGATCAGCGGGTCCTCGCCCTTGTCGTAGGCCGCGTTGGCGAGGTCCTCGGCGTGCGCGTACTCGTACGGCGGGACCTGGAGGACCATGCCCTGGTGGTTGAGGCCGTTCGTCATGCGGTCCAGCTCGGGGCGCGGGGCCTCCATGAGGTGGACGCCGCCGCGCTCGGCGACGAGCTGGAGCGCCTCGCGCACCCGCTCGTCGTTGTCGATGAACTGCTGGACGTAGAGCGTGACCGCCGGGACGCCCTCGCGCAGCGCCTCGACGACCGGGTTGCGGCCGACGACCATCTCGGACGTGCCCTTGCCGCCGCGGCCGCGCGGCGCGGGACGGCGCTGGACCTGCTTGGCCTTGGCGTTGGCGACGCGGTTCTTCTTGTGGCCCTTGCGCACCTCGGCGGGCGGGGTGGGGCCCTTGCCTTCGAGACCCCTGCGCCGCTGGCCGCCACTGCCGACCTGCGCGCCCTTCTTGCCGGACATGCGGCGGTTGTTGGCTGCCATGACCTACCTGTCTGTGTGACCCGTCTGGGGGTGTGGTGAATACGTACGTCTATGCAGTGTGCCGCCCGGGAGGCCGGGCGGCACAGTCGATCTTCGTTGACCGGGGTGGGGTTCAGCGTGGGCCGAGGGTCCAGCGCGGGCCCTGCGGGCCGTCCTCGATGTTGAGGCCGGACTGGTTGAGCTGGTCGCGGATGCCGTCGGCGGTGGCCCAGTCCTTACGGCCCCGGGCGGCCTCGCGCTGGTCGAGGACCATCCGGACCAGGGTGTCCACGACACCGTGCAGGTCCTCGCCGCGGTCACCGCCCTCGCCGACCCAGTGCGGGTCCAGCGGGTCGAGTCCGAGCACCCCGAGCATGGCGCGCACCTCGGCGAGACGCGCTACGGCGGCTTCCTTGTCGTCGGCGGCCAGCGCGCTGTTGCCCTGCCGGACCGTGGTGTGGACGACGGCGAGGGCCTGCGGGACGCCCAGGTCGTCGTCCATCGCCTCGGCGAACGCCGGCGGCACCTCGGCCGCGGGCTCGACGACTCCCCCGGCCTTTTCCACGACCCGCTGCACGAAGCCCTCGATCCGCGCGAACGCGGACTCGGCCTCGCGCAGGGCCTCCTCGCTGTACTCGATCATCGAGCGGTAGTGCGGGGTGCCGAGGTAGTAGCGCAGGACGATGGGCCGCCAGCGCTTGACCATCTCGGAGACGAGGACGCTGTTGCCGAGCGACTTCGACATCTTCTCGCCGCTCATGGTGACCCAGGCGTTGTGCACCCAGTACTGCGCGAAGTCGTCGCCGTAGGCCTTCGCCTGGGCGATCTCGTTCTCGTGGTGCGGGAAGATCAGGTCGAGGCCGCCGCCGTGGATGTCGAAGGCGGGGCCCAGGTACTTGTGCGCCATCGCCGAGCACTCCAGGTGCCAGCCGGGGCGGCCGCGACCCCACGGGGTCTCCCAGTCGGGCTCGCCCGGCTTGGTCGCCTTCCACATCGCGAAGTCGCGCGGGTCGCGTTTCCCGGTGATGCCTTCCTCGGTGGGCTGGCGCAGGTCGTCGATGTCCTGGTTCGACAGCTGCAGATAGTCCGGGTACGAGCGCACGTCGAAGTAGACGCTGCCGTCGGCCTCGTACGCGTGACCGCGCTCGATGAGCCCGCGCATCATCTCGATCATCTCGGGGACATGGCCGGTCGCGCGCGGTTCGTACGTCGGCGGGAGGCAGCCGAGTGCCTGGTAGCCGTCGTTGAACGCGCGCTCGTTCTCGTAGCCGATGGACCACCAAGGGCGGCCCTGGTCACGGGACTTGGCGATGATCTTGTCGTCGATGTCCGTGACGTTGCGGATGAACGTGACGTCGTAGCGGCGGTATTCGAACCAGCGGCGGAGGATGTCGAAGTTCAGGCCCGAGCGGATGTGGCCGATGTGAGGGGCGGCCTGCACGGTGGCACCACACAGGTAGATCGAGACACAGCCCGCTGTGAGCGGGGTGAAGTCACGAATCTGCCGGGCGCTGGTGTCGTACAGACGAATGGTCACGGTACAAGGGTAGTGGGCGGCACGGGGTGCGCGGGACCGTATATCAGGTGCAGGCCGGTGGGGGCTGGTCGCGCAGTTCCCCGCGCCCCTTGAGTGGGACCACTTACCGGTGTTTGACCACCAGCGCAGTCGCCACAGCCATCAAGCCCTCACCCCTGCCCGGGAAACCCAGACCGTCCGTTGTCGCCCCCGACACCGAGACCGGAGCCCCCACCGCCTCCGACAACAGCTTCTGGGCTTCGTCCCTTCGTTTGCCGATCTTCGGACGCGGCCCTACGACCTGGACCGCCACGTTGCCGATCGTGAAGCCGGACTCGCGGACGATACGAGCCGCCTCCCTCAACAACGTGACCCCGGACGCGCCCGACCACTCGGGGCGGCCGGTGCCGAAGTGTTGGCCGAGGTCACCCAGCCCGGCTGCCGAGAAGAGGGCGTTGCAGGCCGCGTGGGCGACGACGTCCGCGTCGGAGTGGCCGGCGAGGCCCGGGCCCTCGTTCTCCCACTTCAGGCCGGCGCACCAGAGGTCGCGGCCCTCCTCGAAGGCGTGGATGTCGGTGCCGATGCCTACCTGGGGCAGGGGGTACGGCATCGGGTGGGTCTCAGAAGCCATCGTTCAGCCTCCTGCGGGCGAGGACCGCCTCCGCGAGGACCAGGTCCAGGGGGCGGGTCACCTTGAAGGCCTCCTCGTGGCCGGGGACGGCCACGACCGTGAGGCCGAGCTGCTCGACCATGCTCGCGTCGTCGGTGACGTTGTCGGTGACCGTTTCGTGGGCGTGGACGAGGGTGGCGCGGTCGAAGCCCTGCGGTGTCTGTACGGCGCGGAGGCGGGCCCGCTCGGGGGTGGCGACGACCGGCTCCGGCGCGCCCGGCGTCCCGGCCGGCTCGACCTCCTTGACGGTGTCGGCGAGGGGCAGGGCCGGTACGACGGCGGGCACTCCGTCCCGTACGGCCTCGATGACCGCGTCGACCGTGTCGACCGGGACGAGCGGGCGGGCCGCGTCGTGGACGAGGACGATGTCGTAGCCGGGCGGCAGCGCGTCCAGGCCGAGCTTCACGGACTCCTGACGGGAGTCGCCGCCGGGGACGACCAGGAAGTCGGTCCGCTCGGGCAGCGCGTGGGCGTCGAGGAGGGTCTTGACCTCGGCGGCGCCGTCGGGCGGGGCCACGACGACGACCAGGGAGACGGCGCGGGACGCGGCCAGGGCGCGGATCGCGTGGATGAGCATGGGGGTGCCGTTCAGCGTGCGGAGCGCTTTGGGGGCGCCCGGTCCGAGGCGTACGCCCCGTCCGGCGGCCGGAATCACGGCGGCGACGGAGGACTGCGCCTGGGAAGAGCGCGAATCGTCAGACATCGGTTCCTGTCAGGTTTGTGTGCTCGACCTACGTGGGTATGGCCTCAGGAGTGCCGGGCGCGACGCCTTGACCGGACCCTTCCGTGACACCGGTCGAGCCAGCTGCCCGGGCCCGGCACACCATTATCGGGGGATGTTTCTCCGGTATCGGGGGATCTTTATCCGGCCGTTCGACGAAGGCGGAGTCGGGGTCGGAAAATTCCTCCGAGACATGCCGAAGCGCCCGGCGACAAGGGAGCTGTCATCGGGCACCACGGCATTATCAGTGTGCTGAGCAGGGCGTACCAGTCGCCTGCGTCAGGACGCGAGAACCTCGTCGAGCAGGGCCTCGGCCTTGTCCTCGTTCGTGTTCTCCGCGAGCGCGAGCTCACTCACCAGGATCTGGCGAGCCTTGGCGAGCATGCGCTTCTCACCTGCGGAGAGTCCGCGCTCGCGCTCACGACGCCACAGGTCACGGACGACTTCCGCGACCTTGATGACATCGCCGGAGGCGAGCTTCTCCAGATTTGCCTTGTAACGACGCGACCAGTTCGTGGGCTCCTCGGCATACGGAGCGCGCAGCACCTCGAAGACCCGGTCCAGCCCGTCCTGACCGACCACATCACGTACGCCGACGAACTCCGCATTGTCCGCTGGCACACGCACCGTCAGGTCACCCTGAGCGACCTTCAGCACCAAATAGGTCTTGTCCACGCCTTTGATCTGGCGAGTTTCGATAGCCTCGATCAGCGCGGCCCCGTGATGGGGATAGACCACGGTGTCGCCAACCTTGAACGTCATGTGACAGGTACCCCTTCCGTGGCTATCCAGGGTAACACGGAAACTGCGGGTTCTGAATGGCGTTTTCGCAGGTCAGGGCACATCTCGGGGCTTGACAACAGCAACAGGAACGTGCTGCGGAGGCCGAGCGGAAGAGGGTATTCGCAGGTCGGAGCAGCTCTCCGGGTGAGGTGAAACGCGTACGTTACACACATCCGGAGGCACCTCCAACCGGATGAACGTCCCTAAATGTCTGGTTCCAAGTGCTCGACTTCCGCTACTCCGTTCGGATGGTGGAGCCCGGTGCGAGGCGAATCCGGAATTGATCACCGGGGCCCGTCGAGATGCCGGTGATCAATTCTCCGAGGTGCCGTGCATTCTTCACGGAAAATCCGCCGACAGACGTCTGAGCTGCTTATGTGAATGCCGGACGAGTGCCGGGCACAAGTGACCCGTGAGTCACTTGTGGGACGTGGGTGGCCCCGGTCCGAACGAAGACAGGTGAGGTTGGGGGAGGGTCGGGTGCGGTGGTGCGGGAACGGCTCGGTAACCTAAGGCCGCTGACAGACACTTAGGGCGGCTTTATTCGAGAGTCGCCCTGCTCCGCCCACGTTCAAGGAGTAGCCGCCGCCGTGAGCAGCAGCCTTCGACGCGGCGCCCTCGCCGCCGCCGCCATCGCGTTCTCGATCGCCTCGCTCGCCGCGTGCGGTGCCGGCAACGACGCCCAGACGCTGGAGGTCAAGCCGGACAACGCGGCCGTCTCCGTCGGCGTCATCAAGGTGCAGAACGCGCTCGTCATCACCCAGCCCCTCACCGAGTCCGGCACCGAGGCCGCGGGTCCGGCGGTCATCTCCGCGACCGTGTTCAACACCGGCACCACGAACCAGACCCTGGACTCCGTCAGCGTCGACGGCGCGGGCGCGGTCACGCTCACCCCGGCCAAGGGCAAGGGCAAGCTGGTCGTCCCGGCCGGCGGCTCGCTCGTCCTGGGCGGCAAGGGCAACGCCTCCGCCGCGCTGGCCAGCCCCGGCGGCAGCCTCCAGGACGGCAACGCCCAGAAGGTCACCTTCACCCTCAGCACGACCGGTGGCGTGAGCCTGAGCGCGTTCGTCGTCCCGGCCGACAGCTACTTCACCAAGTGGGGCCCGACCTCGATCCCCACGGCGGCCCCGGGCGCCTCCGCGACCACCTCCGGCTCTCCGAAGCCGGGCAAGAGCACGTCGGCCACGCCGACCGACTCGGCCTCCGCGAGCGCGACGGCCACGGAGTCGGCCACCACGACCGGCTGAGCGGCCGTAGTACGCGTACGACGAGGGGCGGGACCTCTGTGTGAGGTCCCGCCCTTCGTCGTACGCAGTGCCTAAGGCCTGGTAGTCGGTTTACGGCTCGAACTTGTAGCCCAGGCCGCGGACCGTCACCAGGTAGCGCGGCGCGCCCGGGTCCGGCTCGATCTTGGCGCGGAGGCGCTTGACGTGGACGTCGAGCGTCTTGGTGTCGCCCACGTAGTCGGCGCCCCAGACGCGGTCGATGAGCTGCATGCGGGTCAGTACGCGGCCCGCGTTGCGCAGGAGCATCTCCAGCAGGTCGAACTCCTTGAGGGGCAGGTCGACCTTGGAGCCGGAGACCGTGACCACGTGGCGATCCACGTCCATGCGGACCGGACCTGCCTCGAGGGCGGCGGGGGTGACTTCCTCGGGCTCGCCGCGGCGGCGCAGGACGGCCCGGATACGGGCGACGAGCTCGCGGGACGAGAAGGGCTTGGTGACGTAGTCATCGGCTCCTATTTCCAGGCCGACGACCTTGTCGATCTCACTGTCCTTGGCGGTGACCATGATCACCGGAACGTTGGAGCGGCCGCGCAGCTGGCGGCAGACCTCCGTGCCGGGAAGCCCCGGCAGCATCAGGTCGAGCAGGACGAGGTCGGCGCCGTTGCGCTCGAACTCGTCGAGTCCGTCGGGCCCGGTGGTCGCGATGGCGACCTCGAAGCCCTCCTTGCGGAGCATGTACGACAGGGCGTCGGAGAAGGACTCCTCGTCCTCGACGACAAGCACTCGGGTCACGGAAGGACCTCCGGGGCGGGAAGCGGTTCGTACGGGGATGGTTCAGGGGACGCCTCGACCTCGTCGTCGAGGTCGGGGTGCTGGTGGGCACGGTCGCGGGCCGCACCCGCCTCCGGCAGCCTCAGGGTGAACGTGGAGCCCTGTCCCTCGGAGCTCCACACCGTGACCTCCCCGCCGTGCGAGGCGGCCACGTGCTTGACGATCGCCAGTCCGAGACCCGTACCGCCGGTGGCCCGCGAGCGGGCCGGGTCGACACGGTAGAAGCGCTCGAACACGCGCTCCTTGTCCTTCTCGGAGATGCCGATGCCCTGGTCGGTCACGGCGACCTCGATGTGGTCGCCGCCGCCCGCGGCCACCCGGCGTGCGGCTATGCCGACGCGGGTGCGGGCGGGCGAGTAGTTGACGGCGTTCTCGACCAGGTTTCCGAGGGCCGCGGCCAGCTGGCCCCGGTTCCCGTAGACGTGCAGGTCGGCGGTGCCGCCGGCGGCCATGGTGATCTGCTTGGTGCCGGCCTGGTGCCGGCAGCGGTCGATGGCCTCGGCGACGAGTTCGTCGACGCGGACGGGTTCGGCGTCTTCGAGGGGGTCGTCGTTCTGGACCCGCGACAGGTCGATGAGCTCCTGCACGAGATTGGTCAGGCGCGTGGCCTCGATCTGCATCCGGCCGGCGAAACGCTCCACCGCCTCAGGATCGTCGGAGGCGTCCATGACCGCCTCCGAGAGGAGGGAGAGCGCGCCGACGGGGGTCTTCAGTTCGTGGCTGACATTCGCCACGAAGTCACGTCGTACGGCCTCGATACGGCGGGCCTCGGTGAGGTCCTCCACGAGGAGCAGGACGAGCCGGGAGCCGAGCGGCGCCACCCGGGCGGAGACCGCGAGGGCCTCCCCGCGGCCGGTGCCGCGCCGGGGCAGATCCAGCTCGACCTGGCGTATCTCGCCGTCGCGCCGGGTGTCCCGGGCCATCTGGAGCATCGGGTCGACAGAGAGTTTTCCGCCGCGGACCAGTCCGAGGGCGTACGCCGCCGAGCTGGCCTTGACCACGGCGTCCGCCTCGTCGAGGACGACGGCCGAGGAGCGGAGCACCGAGAGCACGGTGTCCACACCCGGCGGAAGCACCGGGTCCGTATGCAGGGAGGTCCTGGTCGGTCGCTTCTGGTCGCGTTCGCTCCAGCGGAACGCCAGCATGGCGATGACACCGGTGAGCACCCCGGCGATCGCTGCCGCTGCGGCGACCGCCGCGTTCACGTCCATGCCCCCAGGTTAGGCATGGGATACCTCCTGGCCACAGCCATCGGAGTGCGACCTCGAACACTCGTCGCCCAGAGTTCACCTTGGAGCCAGTATTGGTTCATTTGGGTTGGCGGAAACCGTCGCGTAGGAGAGGGAACGTGGGAGCGTGGGGTGGAAGGGCCGGTTTTTAGTCACGGGCCCAGGCCCCCTGAGCCCCTTGACCCCCGAAGCAAACGTAGGAGAGGGAACCCTGATGCGGGACGCGTACCACGAGGAACTTGACTCGATCGGTGACGGTCTGGTGGAGATGGCCCGGCTGACCGGGTCGGCGATCGGACGCGCCACGACGGCCATCCTGGACTCCGACCTGAAGCTGGCCGAGAGCGTCATCGAGGCCGACAAGAAGGTCGACGACCTCCAGCACGACCTCGAAGCCCGGGCCATAGCCCTGCTGGCCCGGCAGCAGCCGGTGGCGACGGACCTGCGCATCGTCGTCACGTCGCTGCGCATGTCGGCCGACCTGGAGCGCTCCGGCGACCTCGCCCAGCACGTGGCGAAGCTCGCCCGGCTCCGTTTCCCGGAGCGCGCGGTGCCGCACGACCTGCACGCGACCATCCTGGAGATGGGCCAGCTCGCCCAGCGCCTGATGGCCAAGGCGGCCGAGGTCATCATCACGAAGGACGTCGACCTCGCGCTCCAGCTGGAGCAGGACGACGACGCGATGGACCTTCTGCACCGCACGCTCTTCCAGCACCTGCTGGACGACAAGTGGAAGCACGGCATCGAGACCGCGGTCGACGTGACCCTGCTCGGCCGCTACTACGAGCGCTTCGCCGACCACGCGGTCTCGGTCGCGAAGCGTGTGGTGTTCCTGGTGACGGGTGAGCACGCGGACGAGCTGCAGCCGGACATCCAGCCGGTCACGGGGGCGGAGGGGGCGTAGGTCTCCACCCGCTCCACCCGCTCTGTCCGCTCCGCCCCGAAGGCCCGGGCTCGCCGTACCGAGCGGGGGGTCGCTGGAAGCCGGGGGCGAATCTAACCACTGTCCTGGTATCTGACTGGTTAGGAATGACCCCAGCCTGCAGAGAGGGCCGGGTGCGGGGCGAGGAGGCGTGGGCCTCCGGCCCGGGGGGCTTGCGGGGGAAGCCTCAATGCGCCGTTGATGCGCCCGGCGAAGCGGGCATCCAATGGGCACAGGCACCAGCCTCTAGGAGGACCCATGGCCGAATCCCCCGCCACGACGCCGGACCCGACGCAGGAGCGCGAGACGCAACAGCCCGCCGAGATCAAGAGCCTCCCGCTCTTCGGCGCCTGCGGCTGCGGCTCGGGCTGCGGCTGCGGCTGCCAGTCCGGCAATCCGTGCCAGTGCGGCTGACCGACGTACAGAACCTCTGATCCCGGCGAAGGGGCCCGGGTGCTTCACGGCACCGGGCCCCTTCGCCGTGGCCGGGACGGTGTCGTATCGATCGTTCCGCACGGTCGCCGGGGACGCCGTACGGGCGCAGCATGGAGGGGGGAAGTCGGAAGGGAAGGAGGTGCGCGACCATGGCTCAGTACATGGACGTACACCACGGAATGAAGGGCATCACGGCCGACCAGTTGATGGAGGCCCACAAGGCGGATCTCGCCGTGGAGAAGGACGAGGGCGTCCACTTCGAGCGGGCCTGGGCGGACCCGGAGAGCGGAACCGTCTACTGCTTGTCGGAGGCCCCGTCGCCCGACGCGGTCCAGCGTGTCCACGAACGCGCGGGGCACCGGGCGGACGAGGTGCACGCGGTGCCGTACTCGATCTGACGACCGGCGCCCCACCGGATCGGGGTACGGCCAGCCCCACCCTCCATCGGGTGGGGCGCTCCATGGTTCCTGCGGGTGGGCGAAGGCATCGTAGAAGTCAGCCGGTTCGCAGCCGGTCGCCAAGGTCCCCCGCCCCTCGGGTCCCTCGTCCGGAAGGAACGTCCCATGGAATCACCGCAGTTCACGAACGCAGGCTCCACCACGGTCCCCGGCGAGAACGCCCTCGCGCCGCTGCTGGCCGCGTGGGACCAGGCGCACCCCGCCGCGGGCGACCCCGAGTGGCGGCACCTGCTGGACGAGATCGCGCACCCCGGCACGACGGAGGCGTTCCGGCGGCTGGCCGGATCCGCGGCCTGAGCCGCCACATGTGAGCCGCCACATGTGAGTCGCTGCATCTGAGCCGGTTCAACCGAGTCAACAGGTCGGATCGGCAGGGGCGTTCGAGCCTTTGGTGCTGTTTGGGCAAAGGGTTCGGCATCGACAGTCCAACAGTCTTGTCCTGTGCATGTCTCACTCGATGAGATGCGCGGAGACTACTTCGTCCGGCTGACGGCCGGGCGAACTCCGCAGCACTCAGGGGGGATTCATGCACATAGCCCGCACCCGGCCCAGTCGGCGTGGCATCGCCGCTTCCACGGCCGCCACCGCCACCCTCGCCGTCGCCGCGCTGGCGACCGCGCCGCTGGCCGGCGTCACCAGCGCCGCGCCCGCCGCCGTACCGCAGACGAAGGCGATCCCGGCCATCGCCGGACACACCCTCGCGCGCGACGTGCCCACCCCGCTCTCCAGCGCGGAGTGCGAGGCCAAGTGGCAGATCGCCTGCTACAACCCGCTGCAGTACCGCACCGCGTACAACCTCAACTCCCTGTACCGGAAGGGCATTACGGGCAAGGGGCGCACGATCGTCATCGTCGACTCGTTCGGTTCGCCGACGATCCAGCACGATCTCGACACGTACAGCAAGCAGTTCGGCATGCACAGCGCCAAGGTGAATGTCGTCAAGTGGGGCAAGGTCCCGGTCTTCGACCCGACGAACGCGGACATGACCGGCTGGGCGGGCGAGACGACCCTGGACGTCGAGATGGCCCACGCGGTCGCGCCCGACGCGAAGATCGTGCTGGTGGAGACGGCGGTCGCCGAGACCGAGGGCGTCACCGGTCTGCCGGAGATGATGAACGCCGAGAAGTACCTGATCGACCACGGCGTCGGCGACGTCATCACGCAGAGCTTCGGCGCGACCGAGAACACCTTCCCCGGCTTCGACCAGGGCGACTTCTCCAGCATCAAGAAGCTGCGCTACGCCTTCGAGGACGCCAACCGCAAGCACGTGACCGTCCTCGCCTCCTCCGGCGACGGCGGCGCGACCGACTACAACGCGGACGGCTCGGCCTTCTACGACAAGCCCGTCAACTCCTGGCCTTCTTCGGACCCGTTGGTCACGTCGATCGGCGGCACGCAGCTCCACCTGAACGACAAGGGCGACCGCGTCACGCCGGACAGCGTCTACAACGACTACGGCGCGGGCGGCGGCGGCCAGTCCCACGTGTTCGCCCGCCCGTCGTTCCAGAACGGCGTGAAGAGCATCGTGGGCGCCCAACGCGCCACCCCCGACGTCTCGATGGCCGCCGCGGTCAACGGCGGCGCGTGGACGTACTCCAGCTTCGACCCGACGGCCGTCGGCTGGGACGTCTACGGCGGCACGAGCGAGGCCAGCCCGCTCTTCTCGGGCATCGTCGCCCTCGCGGACCAGGCGGCGGGGCACCGGGTCGGCAACATCAACTCGGCGCTGTACACGCTGGCGAAGCACGGCGCCAAGGGCAACGGCATCGTCGACGTGAACGACGGCACGAACAACACGTATGCGGGCGTGACCGGTTACACGGCGGTCAACGGCTACGACATGGCGACGGGCGTGGGCACGGTGGACGCGCTGCGGTTCGTACCGGCGCTGGCGCGGGCGAGCCGGCGCTGAGGCCACGCTGACGCATCCGGAGACGGCCCAGGTACACCACCTGGGCCGTCTTCCTGTTCACGCGGTTCACACGGTTCACACGCTGATGGACTGGGCGTACGTGACCTGGTTGAGCACGTGGACGACCTGGTCGCGGGACTGCACGGGGATCATCGTGGAGTGGTGCCGGCCGCCGCTGTTGACGCTGACCTGCACGAAGCCGGTGGTGACGCGTTCCTTCATCAGGAGGAACAGCAGCCCGATGAAACAGAGCAGGAAGAACAGGATCGCCAGCACGATCGCATGCGGCGGAATCCTCTCCTCCGTACGGGACATGTCGGTGGCCGTCCACACCGCGCCTCTGAGCGGCATCGGCCCGGCCGGGCTCACGATGGTGTCACCGTTGACCGCGATGTCACCGAGGGTCAACACCGGTGTCGCGAAGGGGGTTTGGGGCTGCTGTTGTGAGTACGGCTGCGGCTGCGGTACGGCTTGCGGGTAGCCGTAGGTGGGGGCTGTGGGATAGCCGTAGGCGCCCTCGGCGTAGGGACCACCGGGCGGGGCGGCGTAGGGGTTCTGACCGGGTTGTCCGGGCGGCTGCTCCGGCGGTGGTCCGGGGTACTGGTTCGCCATGGGTGCTCTTCCCCCCGAGAGTGCGTGTGGACGGCGACGGCAACAGGCTCACAGGGCGAGCGAGTTGCGCCGCGCGTTCATCCTCCCGCTCGGTCACATCCCGTATCTACGTAATGACAAGAAATAACCGGGCACCGTCATGCGAGTCACTCAAGGGTGCGAAGACCCCGCCCCCGAAAGAAGCGGCGCCCGGCCCGGAGAACGAGGACCAGCGTCGTGACCGCCATGACGAGGTTGAGGGTGTCCACGACCATGACGACGGCGTGGGACGCGTACAGCAGGCGCGGCAGGTCGGCGCCGATCATCTCCAGGCCGACGAGGAGGGGAAACCACGCCCAGGAGGGCCGCGCACCCTGATCACCGTCGGCACCGGCTCCCCTACGAACCCTGGCCCGCTCCCACCACCGGCCACCGAGCCACGCGAGGACCAGCGCACACCCCACCGCGACTACGGACCAGCCCATGAACCGCAGCGTCACAGTTCTCTCAATTCACGCAATTCATGCACGGTCAGCCGGAGTTGGGGTGGCCGCTGCGGCACTCCGCCGCTTCGCATGCCGGGCGAACCGGCGCCCGACCACGTAGAGGCTGATCAGGAGCAGTACCGATCCCGCGATGGGCCAGCCGATGGAGCCCCCGTCGCGGTAGATCTGGATCTCCATCACCAGCAGCAGGACGCTGACCGGCGGACCCACCAGGTCGGAGGAGACGTCCACCCACCGCGTGACTCTCGAAAGGTCGTCCACGGCTTGATCGTGACAGGGGGACGGGTTCTTTGCCAAGGACCTGTTGGACGTCGTGCGGGTTCAACACCGCCCTGCCCCCGCACAGTTGAGGACCCGGAGAGCGGACGCGGCTCAGCCCAACCGCTCCGCCTCGTCGTACTCCGCCGCCCTGAAAGTGGGCCAGTGAGTGATCTGGGGTCGGGAGCGTTCGATCATCGCCAGGAGAACCTCGCCGTGCAGGACGCGTACGCCGATCTCGATTCCATCCAGGCCTGCGAGGTTGTCCACCACGTAGAGGTGGAAGCGCTCGGGATTCGCCTTGGCGGCCACGACTTGCCGGTGTTCCAGCGGCAGCGTCTCGCTGCGCGCCGAGCGGCTGAACGCCTTCACCTCGATCATGCGGGGCACGCTGTCGACGTCGTATGGAAGGCCCGATGTACGCACGTCCCTCGGATCGCGCCCGGCGGCCCGTTCCAAGGCCAACACATGTGTGATCGCGGCCTGTTCGGTCTCTCTGTTCCCCACGGCACCCCCTGAGTTCCTGCGACGTCATCGTGCCGTGCGGGCCTGTGAGTTGGGAAGCTGAAGCCATGGATCCCGCGGAGAGAAGCGATGGTGACCGAGCACACCGAGTACGCCGAGTACGCCGAGTACGCCGAGTACCTCGAGTACTTCGAGTTGGTCTGCGACGGCGTACCGCAGGCAGACGCCGAGACAGCGGTCGTGGCGCTCCGCGAGGCGGGGGCGCGGGCCGAGACGGGGGAACGGCAGCCGCCGAGCTCCTGAAGCCTTGAGAACGCCCCGTCGTCCCTGAGAACGGCCCACTCGGCAACCCGCGCCCCCGACCGACACAGCAACGAACCCCCCATCCGCGAAGAACTCGCAGGCAGGGGGCCGAAGGCGTGCAATGGGCAGCGTGCTGCTTACTTCTTCTTGCCCTGGGTCTGGCGGGCCCGTTTTCCGGCCCTGGTCAGAGGGGGGTGCACCCCAACTGACCTGCGGTCGGGCGGTCGTTGGTCGTTGTTATCTGTCGTCGTTGGTCGTCCTTGGAGGGCCCAGAGAGGGCCCGGCGGTATCGCCCCGGACCCTCGCTCACGAAGAGGAGCAGCCCGCACCCGCCGTCCCGCCTCCGTACCCGTCATGGGGACCAACCGCCAGGAGGTCATGCGGCAAGGTGACCTCACCCGCCGGACGTTGGGCAAGCCATCCCGACCGCCTATGGGACGGCTCCTCGGTGCGTACGTGCTTGAATCCCAACCGTTCGTAGTAGGCGTGAAGTCCCGTATTGGTGCGCCACGTGTCGATACGCACCCATCTTCGACCTTCAAGCGCTGCAAGGCGGGACATCCAGTCGATGACCCGTGTGCCGAGGTGCCGGCCGGACGCTTCGCGCGCCACCATCAGCTTGTACAGATACAGCCCTGACTCGGGGCGGTCGACATCCGTCCAGAAGTCACGGTCAACGGGGCCGCGACTGACAGTCGCGAGCACGCTGCCCTGCTCGCCAACGACGACCCATGCACGCCCTTCATCTATGCTGGCGCGCCATTTGGCAATGGCCCGTTCACCTGTCTCTGGGTCGCTCCACTGGTCCGTGCCTTTGGTGCGCAACCACCCTTCTGCCTCCTCTCGAAGGGCCAAGAGGGCGGGTACATCCTCCGCCGCTGCAGGGCGGAGGTACTCAGTCCGTGCTGACTTCATAGAGGATCTTGTGCCTGTCTCCGGGAAGGATGGTGACCATGCAGCGGAGGGGGCGATCCTCCGCGTCATAGCCCGTTCGGGTGTGCTCAGCGATTGGTGTTGCCGCAGGTAGAGCAAGTAGTTCAGCCTCCGGTCGAGTCGGCATGCGCACTGAGATTTCGTCCACGTATTTGGCTTGGACGAGTCCCACGGAGGCCAGGATGCCGCCGGGTGCGGAGACGTCTCGGGGCTCCATCAAAGGCGTGCCGATCACGAGTTCCTGAGGGAAGTACGAGTCAGCGAGCGCGTAAGGCCGGTTGTCTATGTACCGGATGCGCTTGCGCGCCACGGCCAAGCCGTCGGCGGGTAGTTCGAGGCGCTCGCGTACATGAGACGGAGGCTCGACGATCGACACAGTGATGTCCTGACGAGGGGCGTTCCCGCCCTCCTCAATCACGCTCGCCCACTGGTCACCGGCGGTCCGCCCTTCGACCGCGTTAGCGTGGCGGCTCCGGCTCTCCAGCGTCGTCCAGTTCCACACCACGGGCGGGTAGTCCTCGCGGACATACTTCCCTTGCCCCTGTCCCGTGACGACCAGACCTTCCTCAATCAAGAGGCGTACGCCGGAGCGGATGGTTTCGCGGCTGTAGCCGTACTCGCTCATCATCTTGGATTCGCTGGGGAGCGTCTCACCCCCGCTCAGCGCCCCGGACAGGATCTGTTCCCGCAGGTCGTAGGCGATTTCCTGGGCCTTCGTCATACCGCGTCGCACTGACAAGACTTCCCCTCTGCTCCGACTCCTCCGTACAAGTTAGACCAGGGGGCTTGACTCTCCAAGTCCGAGTCGTGCAGTCTTCTGTCACGGCACTCCTCCAGACAAGCCAGACGGGGTGTCACGTACAGCCTTACCGTAGGACTGCCCAGAGGAAAGCCCCACAGGGGTGAGTACGAAGGAAGCGGCCGTTACTTGAGAACTCAACAGAGTGCCGATCCAGCCGCCTGCACACGGGCGGTCGATGGGTCGATGTGAGCCCAAGTGCTCACAGCCCCGGCATCCACGCCGCGAGGGCGCGGGACCGAATCCCGCCCGGGGCACTCCGACCGCCGCTCAGCGGTCACGCCGCGCGCCTCGCGCGGCTCTTCCCCCAACGGCGCGCACCCCCGGAGCTGGCACTCCGGGGGTGCTGTTCGGGCCGTTCACCCTTCGAGAGGAACCACGACCCAATGAGCAACATCGTCACTGTTCAAGAGGCTGTTACCGCGTTCGCCCCGTGGCTTGAGCCCACCAACGCGGAATTGGACGCGATCGACGCCGAGATGCCCGTCATCCTGGCGGACGTCGGCCTGATCGACGCGCAGATCATCACCCTGGACCGCACCCCGAGTGAGCTGGACTCGCAGCGTATCCGCCGTGCCTGGCGCCGGCTGCTCACCGCCCAGCGCGAGCAGGCCAACCGCAGCACTGGCGGGATGCTTCCGGAGGTGGGCGCATGACCACCACCGACCAGAATCTGACCGCCGCGCACGCTGAGGTGAAGGCGGAGATCGCGCGGACCGACAACAAGACCGGGCTACTGCTGGCGTTCGTCGGCGCGGTCCTCGCCGGCGCCTGGACCATCGCCAGTTCCCTCCCGCTCACCCCGCCCGCCGTGGTGGTCGGTGCGCTCGGCATGGGGCTGCTGGTCGGCGCGGCGGGGCTGCTGCTGCGGTCGACGCGTCCCAACCTGAGCGGCCGGCACGGCTTCCCGCTGTGGGCCACCCTCACCCCCGAGGAGATCGCCGACGCGGTGTCCGATGACCTTGCTGCCGACATCGCGGGCCTGTCCCGCCTGGCGGTCGCCAAGTTCACCTGCCTGCGCCGCGCGGTCGACCTGACCCTCACCGGCGGTGCCCTGCTCATCCTCGCCCTGCTGATCACGGCGGGAGGTGCGTGGTGAACCGCTTCGGGAAGGGACTGCTCATCACTGCGCTGGTCGTGGTGGTCGGGATGGCGTTCCGGGTGTCCTGGAACGCGCTGCGGGACATCGCCAACGCGATCGGCGCGGACCACACCGCCGCCACCCTGTACCCGTTCGTGGTCGACGGCCTGATGGCCCTCGCCCTCGTCGCCACCCTCGTACTCGCCGGCAACGACCGGAAGTTCGCGCTGCGGGTGCTGGGCACCTACACCGGCGCCTCCCTGGTCCTCAACTACGTCCACGGCCTCGTTCCCGCGCTGCACGGCGCCACGGTCGACTGGGGACGCCTCGCCGAATGGGACCCCGCCAACTGGGCTCTGGTCCTGCTGGCGACGTCGCTTCCGGTCGGGTCGATCTACTTCGGTTCCGATCTCGTCGCGAAGGTGCTGCACCACCAACCCGCCCCGATTCCCACCCCGATCGCAAATATGGAGAAATCTACCGAGACCGCAATCAAACGGTCTATGGCTGACCTGCCCGAATCGACCCCGGAACCGATCACCCCGCCCCTCGCGGTGAACCCGATCCGGCTGGCCGATCCGGTGCCGGTCGGGTTCCTGAAGTCGGCTCTCCCCCTGAAGCCCGTACCCGCGATCGAGTCAGGTCCGGTCAAGCCGATCGGGTCGACTCCGAAGCGCACGGTCGCGGCGGCATCGACTCCCGCCCGCCGGGCGACGGGTCGACTGCCGGAGGTTGCCCGGTCGGCCCAGCCCAAGCGCACACAGGCGCAGTTGCTCGATGAGGCCCGTGCCGCGATGGCTGGTCTGCCGGACGCGAAGGTGACCGCTGAGGGCATCCGCCGTGCGATCCGCACGTCGCCGGCCAACGCCCGGATGCTGCGGGACACGATCCTTGCCGAGCGCGCCACGACCGTCCCTGAGCTGGGAACGGGGGCCGTCTGATGGGCATGTGGCGGGACAAGACCCCGCGCAAGGACGACGAGATCACCCGCCCGGACCCCGGTCCGATCAACCCCGCCGGCAAGTCGCCGGGCATGTGGGGGCGCGCAGGGGTCCGGCCCGGCGACTCCCCCACGGGCCCGATGGCCACCCCCAACCGCCGCCGCAAGCCGAAAGCGAGCTGACGCCGTCATGTCCGCTGCCTACGGCAAGTGCTTCGACCCGAGCGGTGCCCGCTACGGCGTCCCCACCTTCCCCTGGAAGTACGCCCCCAGTGACGAGCAGTACGCCACCCGCCGCCAGTTGAGGGCGCGTGGCCTGCGTCCGGGGGGTCAGCCGATAGCGGCGCAGGTCATGCGCATCAACCGCCGTTCCGGCACGGTCCGCGTCGCTTACCTGTACCGCATCGATCTGGCGAAGCCCGTGCGGCCGATGACGTCGCGGAAGTGGGGCGCGCTCGCGCTGGCCATGCTCGCTCGCCGCACGTGTCCCGAGTGCCAGGTCATCTACAGCTACTGCATGCCGCGCTCGCTCGGCATGTGCGTGCTGTGCGCCTACCCCACCAACACCCCTGCTCCGGACGGGAGTTGACCGTGTCGAAGTCCGAGATCCGCCGCCTGGACCGCGAGATCCAGAAGACCGCGAACAAGCTGGAAGCGGTCCGTAAGGGCGAGTGGTGGCCGCTGAACGGCTCGGAGCGCCGGGCCATGGCGCGCGCCATCGCCGGCGGTTCCTACCAGGTCGTACGCGGCAAGAACCCCGGCCGCGCGGAACAGCAGATCGAGACCACCGGCTCCGCCGCCGAGATGCGGCTGAACGCCGAACTGACCGCCCTGCACGGCGAGAAGCTGCGCCTGATCACCGAAGCCGCCCGCGAGAAGGCCGCGAAGAAGGCATCGGGGTGGTGGTGACCATGGCCGCCACGGAAACGCCGCCCGGTGAGTGCCCGCAGTGCTGGCAGCACGCCAACGACAAGCGCATACACCGCCACCTGCGCCCCCGCCAGGACTGCCCGCAGTGCGTGAACCACATGAACAACGGCTGCCCGTACATCGTGCCCAAGAAGAAGTCGAGTTGGTGGTGAGCATGGACCGCCGTTGCCCCGCCGCCCACCCGGAAGACCCCACCCCCTGCGACGGGCCGCCCGCCGTGACCGTGCTGGACACGGCGGGCGCCGGCGCGGACGGATGCGAGCACCACGGCGCCCGCATCCTCGCCTCCCTGGAAGGGGGCCGCGTCTACGCCCTGCCCGACGCCCCGGAGGGTGCGGCGATCCGCGTGTTCAAGGCCGCCGACACGATCCGCCCGTTCTGCTGGTTCGACGGTCCGCGACTGGACCCGTCCCAGCTCAGCCGCGCCGAGAACCGCACCCGGCACCAGCGCTGACCCCTGCGCCTTTCCTCGAACTCCCGCCCCTCACAGGGCAGTCAGGAGCAGTTCCCGCATGTCCGAGAACGTCGTACGCCTCGTCAAAACCCCGCCCACCGGCCCCGAGCCGGACGGGACGCCCACGGTGCTGACCGTGGTTCCCGACGCCCCGCCGGCGCCCCTGGTCCCGTTGTGGGTGCGCTCCGGCCATGCCGTGAAGACAGCGGTCACCCACGAGAACACCCGCAGCGCCGCCCGCGCGGTCGCCCGGCACAGCCTCTACACGTTCAACGGCGGGCGGATCGTGGCCCGCCGCACCTGGGACGGCAAGACCGGGGCCCGCTACGAGCGCATGATCCGCGCGGCGGAAGCCGCGGGGAACCTGGAGCTGGCGGAGGAGTGGGAGGAGCGGTTGCAGCGCTTCCGCGCCGCCCGCCACCACCGCCGCATGGACCTGCTCCACTCGCCGGTAGAGGCCGCGAAGGGTCTCGCGGTCGGGACCGGGGTGAGCGTCGGGGTGCTGGTCGCGCTGGGGGTCGTGATGGCCATCAACACCCACGATGTCACCGATGTCATCACGCCGTTGAAGGCGACGATCGACTTCATCGCGACCCTGATCCGGATCGTGCAGATCATCTGGCCCACTGCCGTTGTCCTCGGTCCGCTGTTCGCGCTGCTCGCCCTGTGGAGCGTGGGCAGCAAGCAGCAGGCCGCACCCCAGTGGGCGCTCCCCGCCAACGTCCGCTCCGGCGAGGGTGAGCCGATCACTCCGTCCATCGTCGTCAAGGCCCTGCGCGACCTCGGGGTGCCCGCGCTGCGCAACGCCATCAAGGAGATGGGCGACGCCGGCGCGGCGATGCTCGGACCGATCCGGATCGCCGGATGCGGCGTGGAAGTCGACGTCACCCTGCCGTCAGGGGTGTCGACCAACGAGGTGCAGAACAAGCGGCGCAAGCTGGCGGAGAACCTCACCCGGCACGAGCACGAGGTGTTTATCACCATCCCGCAGGCCGCCCGCACGGTCCGCCTGTGGGTCGCGGACTCGGGGGCGCTGGACGAACCGATCGGGCCGTCTCCGCTGGTCACCGACGAGACGATGACCGCCGACTACACCAAGGGCAAGGCCCCGTGGGGGCAGGACCTGCGCGGGGACGCTGCCGCGCTGAGCGTGTATCAGCGCCACCTGCTCATCACCGGTCTGTCCAACCAGGGCAAGACCGTCGCCCTGCGCTCCCTGGCCCTGTGGCTCGCGCTCGACAAGTCGGTGCAGTTCCTCATGGGCGACCTCAAGGGCATCGGTGACTGGAAGATGTTCGACGGCGTGGCCACCACCTTGATCCAGGGGCCGACCGACGAGCACGTCATCCAAGTCACCGAGATGGTCGAAGGCGCCGTCGACGAGATGAACCGCCGTCTGATGGCCGCGCCCGGCACCGTGTTCCCCGCCCTGATCGTGCTGGTCGACGAGGCGCAGGTCGCGTTCATGTGCCCGCTCAAGGACGAAGAGGGCCGCTTCTACGGCGGCTCCAAGGCCACCTCCCGCTACTTCATGGCCGTCCGCAAGATCCACAACCAGGGCCGTGCCGTGAACGTGCTGATGTGGCAGGGCACCCAGGACCCCACCGACCAGAACCTCCCCAAGCTCGTCCGCGAAGGCGCGCACACCCGTGCCTCGCTCGCCCTGGGCACGGAGTCCCAGGCGCGGATGGCGCTGGGGGACAAGGCCGTCGACGGCGGGGCCGCACCGAACCTGCTGCGCCCCGGCCTGGATCAGGGAACCCTCGTCGTCGCCTCGTCGGGCATCGACATCCCGAAGGGTCAGTCGTCGATCACGGTGCGCACGCACTACGTCGACGACGACGCGGCCGAGGCCATCATCGAGCGCGCCAAGGCCCTGCGCGACGGAGTCACCACGCTCACCGTCATCGAGCGGGGCGAGGACCGCGACCCGCTCGCGGACATCGCCTCCGTGGTCGGCGACGCCTCCCGGGTGCTCACCCAAGACGTCCTCAAGCGGCTCGCCGCGCTGAACGCGGACGCCTACGGGAAGTGGTCGTTCATCGACCTCAAGCGCGTCCTGGACGGCACCGGAGCCGAGCCGTACAAGTCGGACGGCCGCATGGTCGTCGGCCGTGACCGCGTCCTGCGCGCCCTCGCCAACCGCGACGCCTACATCGCCACCGAGGGTTCCGCTTCCGCCGACGGATGACAGGGAGCCGACCCCGGGCGGGTCAGGGAGGCAGGGAGAAGTCCCTCAACGCCTCCCTGACCCGCCTCCCTTCCCCTGACCTGCACGAATGATCGTTCAGGGAGGCAGGGAGGACCCGCAGGCCAGCCCCCGAAAACCCCCTCCACGCGCCCCCAGTAAGGGGGTGTGTCTGCCTCCCTGACCCATGTTCGGAAGGGATTCCGCATGTACCCCGAACCCACCCGCCACGCGCCCGCCGAACGGGCCGTGGAAGTCCACTACCCGGCCCCCATCGCCCCCGCCGCCATGGCGTCGGCACCGCTCGTTCCCGTCCAGCCGGGCAGCATCCCGTCCGTGGCGAGCATCGTCCTGCCGGACGGCCGCGTCGTCACCGGCTACGCCATCAACCCCGTGCAGCCCGAACCGTTCGTCGCCAAGCCGCCCGTCTCCCGCGCGGCAGTGAACATCGCGCTCGGGGGCGTCGGGTTCCTCGCCGTGTGCGGCGGGCTGCTCATGCTGACCGCGTTCATCACGGCGTTGACCGCGCTGATCACTCAGCTCATCACCCTCGCGGCCGTGATCTTCGGTGGGTGGATCGCCGTGCAGGTTTTCAGCACACGCGGCCACCAGGGCGGGAGCACGGTCAACATCCGCAAAGCGATCTTCAAGCGCAACCACTTCCACAGCTAGCTACGCCAAGGGCGACCCCTCCATCTCGCCAAAGAAGCGGGGTCGCCCTTGCCCAACCCGTCCTCAACAGACCTGTTGGAGGTCACCCAGCATGACGCAACCGATCGACATTCGGCGAGAGCGCGCTCGCCGCCCTCACCCCCGCGTGGGAGATGGCTGCATGACCGCCGTCACGCCCCTGCTGGGCACCGCGCTCGATCTCGCGGCGGCTGACGTCCCGGTGCTGCCCCTGCGGGCGGGAAAGGTCCCGTTCGGCAACTGCCGCACCTGCGCGAAGAACACGTGCGGCGGCCGGCCGAACATGAAAGCCCCCGGCCCCTGCCAGTGCCCCGCTCCCTGCCACGCGTGGGCCGCCGCCACCACCGACCCGCACATCCTCAACTCCCCCCAGTGGGCGGCGGCATGGCGGCAGGCGGCAGCGGTCGCCTACCACCCCGGCGGCGCCGGCCTGACCGTCGTCGACCTCGACAACGCGGCGGCCATCGCATGGGCCCGCGAGGCGCTGCCCGCCACGAGGACCGTGCCGACGACCCGGGGTGAGCACTGGATCTACCGGGGCGTCATGCCCTCCCGCAACAACGCCCGGCCCGGGGTCGACGTCAAGTCCCTTATGGCGTACGCCCGTTGGCTCGGATGGGGCACCGGCGCCATGGCCGCTCTCCCGGGCTCTGTGCGCGCTCTGGCACTAACGGACCCCCCGGCGGCCCGCCGGGCGCCACAGACCCTCTCAGCACCCCTGGGAGGCCAAGGCGGAGAGTGCCGCCACCGCACGCCCGTCTTTCTGGACCGTGGGATCGCCATGGCGGAGCAGCGCATCACTGGCGCCCGTGAGGCGGTGCACGCCACCGTGTACCGGACGTTCCTCGCGGTGCTGTCCACTCACGGGCGGTGCGGCTGCCTCACCGACACGCACGTCGCCCGGCTGTTCACCGCCGCGCAGGCCAAGGGCGAATCGGTCCGGCACTGCACCGACGCGTGGACCAACGCCCTGACCACGTTGGGACTGTGACCATGTCCGAGGACGAGAAGAACCCCGCGCGCGAGATCATCGCGGACTACGCGCAATCCCACTTCCGCTACTTCCGCACCGCTGACGGGACCGTGTACGCGCAGCGCAACGGCCACCCCGTGGCCCGCCCGATGCGCTCCCAGGGCACCACCGGAAGCCACCGACAGGAACTCATCGTCGGCATGTACCGGGACGGGGTCGGCGTGTTCAACGGCACCGCGCTCAAAGAGGCATTGGACCTGATCGAAGCACTCGCGCTGTACGAGGACACGCACGCCGTGAACATCCGCGTCGCCCCCGGATACGACGGGGCGACCTGGTTGGACCTGGGACGTGATGACGGGCAGTCGGTGCGTATCCACCCCACCGGGTGGGAGATCACCGTGCCCGACCCGCAGGAAGTGTGCTGGCGGCGCACTCAGCTCACCGGCGAACTCCCCCTGCCCGTCAAGGACACCAACGGCAAGGGCATCGACCTGCTGATGCGGCTGTGCAACTTCGCCAACGCGGAGACCGAGTGCCTGGCCATCGCGTGGCTGATCGGCTGCCTCGGACCGTCCGTGCCCGTCCCCGCCCCGTTCCTCACCGGCCCCCAAGGCGCCGGGAAGTCCACGGGCGGGCGGATGCTGGTCCGGATCATCGAGGGCATGAGCGGGGACCTGCGCCGGGCCCCGAAGGATGAAGAGAACCTGATCGCGGCCGTGGCTGCGGGATGGGTCACCGCCCTGGACAACCTCTCCCACGTGACCCCGGATCTGTCGGACGCGATGTGCTGCATCGTGACCGGTGCCGAGAGCGTCAAGCGGGCCCTGTTCACCGACGGGGACGTCTTCCGCGTCGGCTACCGCCGCCCCCTGCTCCTGACCGGGATCGACGTCGGTGTCATCCGCCCCGACCTCGCGGACCGGCTCCTACCCCTGCGGTTGGAACGACCCAAGGTCCGGCGCACCGAAGCCGAACTGTGGAGGGACTACGCGGAGGTTCTCCCCGTCGTTCTCGGCTCGCTCCTGGACCTCACGGTCAAGGTGCGCGCCATGGAGGCGGAGACCCCTACCGACCTGCGCATGGCGGACTTTGCGCACCTGTGCGCGCAGTTCGACGCCGCGACCGGACTCGGAGCGCTCCCCGCCTACCGGGCGAGTCTGGACGACTTGAACGACGACGTGATCGAGGGTGATCTCCTCGCGCAGACCGTTCTCCTGCATGCCGAGACCATCGAGCCGGGCGAGGCGCAGCAGATGACGTCCACGGAGTGGCTTGCGTGCCTCAGCCTCCGCTATAGCGGCGACGACTGCCGTCCCCTGCCCAAGGGGTGGCCGACCACCGGCAAAGTCCTCTCCGACCGTCTCAAGCGCCTCCAACCCACCCTCGCCGCCCGGGGTGTGCTGGTCGACGCGGGCCGCACGAAGGCGGGCCGCTACCTCGAAATGACCCGCGCACTCCCTCCAGTACCGCACGAGCAGACGCGGGCGTTCTGACCGCGACCTGCACGTTCAGACGAACAGCAAGAGGAGCACCCGGGCGGCGTGCTCCTCTTGCTGTTCGGCGCAGCCGCCCCAAGGTCGTGCCGCGAAGCGGCTCCTTCTTCGCTCTGTAAGGGGCACCCAAGTACTACAGGCAGCCCCTTCTTTGTCCTAAGTAGGAAGACCCTGCGTCACCCGCGTCACCCGAGCCGGAAAACGGCCGCTGACCTGCACGAACAGCGATGACGCAGACGGCCAACTCTGCGTCATCCTGCGTCACCTGCGTCACCCGATGACGCAGACGATGACGCACGGGTGACGCAGAGTCGATCCGCCACGTCACCCAAAACCGCAGGTCAGACCCCCCAATGACGCTGATGGCGCGGGTGACGCAGCAATCCGTACCTCGGACAGGTACAGGGTCCGAGAACCCTCAAAGCCGGCGCGACACCCCCCGAGGAACCCATGAACCGAATCCCCTCCGCTCAACCCGACCCCCGCGCGATCCTCCGCAGCGGCCTCCCGGACCAGTACCTCACCCCTGACGACATCGCCACCCTGTTCAAGGTCCCCAAAGAGACCGTTTACCAGTGGCGCAGGAAGCACACCGGCCCGCCCAGCTTCCGCATCGGCAAGCACGTGCGCTACGACCCCACCATCGTCCACGCCTACATCGCCCAGCGCATGGCCGCCGACCAGACCGCCGCCTGACACAACCCCAACAACACAGCTCAACACCCCAGGGAGGGCCACACCGTGGCCCTCCCTTTCCACGCACAGATGGGAACGCCCCGCATGGCAGGCAGCATCCAAGACCGCTGGTACAGGACCGAGACCGACACCAACGGCAAGACCACCCGCGTCAAAACAGAGCGCTACGGGACCGGCATGCGCTACCGGGCCCGTTACTTCGCCCCCGACGGCAAGCGCAAGGGCAAGTCCTTCCCCGACGGACAGAAGCGGCTGGCTGAGCAGTGGCTGAGTAAAATCACTGCGGACGTGGCTCGCGGCGACTACATCGACCCGAACGCGTCCAAGACCTCGTTTCAGGAGTTCGCGGAAGGGTGGCTCGCGAGCCAGAGCGGAGACCCGAACACCCGCGCCTCAATGCAGTCCCAACTCAAGCTGCACGCCTTCCCGCGCATCGGGTCACGAGCGCTCGGGTCGTTCCAGCCCAGCCACATCCGCGAGTTCGTGACGCAGCTCGAAGCGTCCGGCATGTCCGGCGCGTACGCCCGCGTGATCTTCTCCAACGTCCGGGCCGTGCTCTCCGCAGCCGTAGAGGACGGCTACCTTCGCCGGAACCCCTGCAACTCGCGCACGGTGGCGCTCCCCGAGATGGGCACGCGCCGCGTCGTGCCGTGGCAGCCGGACCGTGTCATCGCCATGCGGGCCGCCATGGTCGAACGCTTCCGGCCCATGGTGGACATGGGCGCCGGCTGCGGACTACGCCAAGGCGAGATCCTCGGACTGTGCGTCGACGAGGTGGACTTCGACAATGGCACCCTGCACGTGGTGCAGCAGCTCAAACTGAGCCTGAGCAAGGCCGTGTTCGCGCCCCCGAAGGGCGGCAAGCTCCGTGACGTGCCTCTGCCCGATCCCGTGGCGGAAGCACTCAAGGAACACATCAAGCGCTTCCCGCCCGTGGAGATCACGTTGCCGTGGATGCGAGCGAACGGCCAGCCCGTGACGAAGCGTCTGATCTTCAGCGGGCCCAACGGTGGGCACGTCTGGCGTACATCGCTGAACGAAGACCACTGGAAGCCCGCTCTCGCCAAGGCGGGCGTCATCCCGAAGGCCAAGAGCCGCGAGCACGCTGCCGCGCGGGAGCACGGCATGCACGCCCTGAGGCACTTCTACGCGTCCGTTCTGCTGGACGCGGGAGAGAGCATCAAGGCCGTCAGTGAGTACCTCGGGCACTCCGACCCGGGTCTGACGCTGAAGGTGTACGCGCACCTCATGCCGAGCAGTCGGGACCGCGCCCGGAAGGCTCTCGCTCAGGCACTCCGACCGACGTAAGAGCCCCCGCGCTGAGGTCCCACAGAGGGCCCAGGCCGTGAAAATGCCCCCGATCCGCGCCGTATGCGCAGGTCGGGGGCATGATCACAAAACCTACTTCTTCTTGCCCTGGTTCTTGACCGCCTCGATCGCGGCCGCAGCCGCATCCGGGTCGAGATACGTCCCGCCCGGCTTGACCGGCTTGAAGGACGCGTCCAGTTCGTACGCCAGCGGGATGCCCGTCGGGATGTTCAGGCCCGCGATGTCGGCGTCGGAGATGCCGTCGAGGTGCTTGACCAGGGCGCGGAGCGAGTTCCCGTGGGCCGCGACCAGGACCGTGCGGCCCGCGAGGAGGTCGGGGACGATGCCGTCGTACCAGTACGGGAGCATGCGGACGACGACGTCCTTCAGGCACTCCGTGCGGGGGCGCAGCTCCGGGGGGATCGTCGCGTAGCGCGGGTCGTCCGACTGGGAGAACTCCGTGCCGTCCTCAAGGGGCGGGGGCGGGGTGTCGTAGGAACGGCGCCAGAGCATGAACTGCTCCTCGCCGAACTCCGCGAGGGTCTGGGCCTTGTCCTTGCCCTGGAGGGCGCCGTAGTGGCGCTCGTTCAGGCGCCAGCTGCGGTGGACCGGGATCCAGTGGCGGTCCGCGGACTCCAGCGACAGCTGGGCCGTGCGGATCGCGCGCTTCTGGAGGGACGTGTGGACCACGTCGGGGAGGAGGTCGGCGTCCTTCAGGAGTTCGCCACCGCGGACCGCCTCCTTCTCGCCCTTCTCGTTCAGGTTGACGTCCACCCAGCCGGTGAACAGGTTCTTCGCGTTCCACTCGCTCTCGCCGTGGCGGAGGAGGATCAGCTTGTACGGTGCGTCGGCCATGCCTCAGAGCGTAATCCACGCATTCGGGCCACCGCCTGGCGCCCGCCCCCCAGCCCCACAGTTGACGGCTTCTGTTAATTGAGTGGTCCCCCGGGCCGCCCCGTTCGTAAGTTGTGCTCAGCGCATGAGCCACTTACGCGCCACGTACACACCTGTCCGACCGTGGGGGATCGATCCATGTCACTCGCCGCCCTGAGACGTGCCGCCAGGGAAACCGTCTCCGGTCTGCCCCGCGAGTTCTGGTGGCTGTGGACCAGCACCCTCGTCAACCGGCTCGGGGCGTTCGTCTCGACCTTCATGGCCCTGTACCTGACCCTCGACCGCGGCTACTCCGCCACCTACGCCGGTCTCGTAGCCTCGCTCTACGGCCTCGGCGGGGTCGTCTCCTCCATCGGCTCGGGCGTGCTGACCGACCGGATCGGCCGCCGTCCCACCCTCCTCGTCGCGCAGTCGTCGACCGCCGCGTCCGTGGCGCTGCTCGGCTTCATGCACGACCCGGTCGCCATCGCCGCCGTAGCGTGCCTCGTCGGGGCGGCGAGCAACGCGTCCCGCCCGGCGGTGCAGGCGATGATGGCCGACATCGTGCGCCCCGAGGACCGGGTCCGCGCGTTCTCGCTCAACTACTGGGCCATCAACCTCGGCTTCGCCATATCCTCCATGGCCGCCGGGTTCATCGCCGAGGTCAGCTACCGCGCCGGGTTCCTGCTGGAGGCGGGGATGACGGCGGTCTGCGCGGTCGTCGTGTTCCTACGGCTGCCCGAGTCCCGGCCCACCGCCCCGACGACAGCCGACGGCAAGGAACCCACCGAAGCGGTCGGACTGCGGACCGTACTGCGCGACAGGCGGTTCATGAGCGTCGTAGGACTGTCCTTCCTCGTCGCGCTCGTCTTCCAGCAGGGCTCGGTCGGACTGCCGGTCGCGATGGGCGAGGCCGGGTTCACGCCCGCCGACTACGGCACCGCGATCGCCGTCAACGGCTTCCTCATCGTCGCCCTCCAGATCCCGGTCACCCGCCTCATCGAACACCGCGACGCCAAGCGCCTGTTGGTCGTCTCCTCGATCCTCGCGGGCTACGGCTTCGGGCTCACCGCGTTCGCCGGCTCGGTCGGCGTCTTCGCCCTCACGGTGTGCGTGTGGACCCTGGGCGAGATGATCAACGCCCCGACCCAGACGGGCCTCGTGGTCCGCCTCTCCCCGGTCCAGGGACGCGGCCGCTACCAGGGCATGTACATCCTGTCCTGGGCGGTCGCCGCGCTCGTCGCACCGCTGATGTCCGGTTTCGTCATCGACCACTTCGGCGCGGAGTGGCTGTGGGGGATGTGCGCGGTCGTGGGGACGGGGGCGGCGGTGGGGTACGGGGCGCTGATGCGGGGGCTTCCCGCGAGTGGGGCGATGGGCGTGGAAACACCGGCCGCGGCCGAGCCCGAGGTCAGCGCGGCCTGAGGCCACCGCCCACCCGCGGGCCTCTCACGGATGCATCCGTGCGCCCTTGATCACCTTGTCCACCCCGTTCTTCGGCCCGTACACAGCCAGCCCCACCACATCCAGCTCGGCGGTGGCGACGGCTCGTACCGCCGCCCGGTTGTCCCGGTCGTTGCCGGTGCCGAACAGGTCGGACGTGAAGACCGCACGGGGCAGGGCGCGGGACAGAACCCGCGCGTGGGCCGCCGTCAGCGTCTCCTTCGTGGCCTCGAAGACCAGCACCGGCTGCCGGAACATCGGCAGGTACCTGACCCCGTCCGCGTCCTCGTACGGCTCCCCGATCACCTCGGGAACCTGCGTCCCCAGCCCGCTGACCAGGAAGGACGTGACATTCAGCCGCTGCCAGGGCTCAAGGTCCTCCCGCAGCAGGACGGCGATCTTGGTGTCGAAGCGCATCGGTTCAGCGATCGTGTCAGTGCTCATGCACTGAGACTGCCGAGCACCCTACGACCCCGTCTTGTACGTTCTTTGCATGGCCCCGCAGCGCCCCCAGCAGGAAGTCTCCGCGTGGCGGCCCCGCATCCCCGGTGTCGTCGAGGTCTTCCACGCCCACTTCACCGAGTACGCGTACCCGATGCACGTGCACGACGCGTGGACGCTGCTGATCGTGGACGACGGAGCCGTACGGTACGACCTCGACCGGCACGAGCACGGCACCCCGCACGACACCGTGTCCCTGCTGCCCCCGCACGTCCCGCACAACGGCTCCCCCGCCACCCCGCACGGCTTCCGCAAGCGCGTCCTCTATCTCGACGGCACGCACCTCCCGGACACCCTCATCGGTTCCGCCGTCGACCAGCCGGACCTCCGTGATCCCGAACTCCGGCTGCGCGTGGGCCAGTTGCACACCGCACTCGACCACCCCGGCGACGAGCTGGAGGCCGAGAGCCGCCTGAGCCTCATCGCCGAACGACTGCACACCCACCTACGGCCGTCCGCCGCCACCCCCTCCCCTGCCCCCGGCCCCATCCTCGCCCGCACCCTCCGCGAACTCCTCGACGAACGCGTCACCGAAGGCATCACCCTCGACGAGGCCGCGCGGCTCGTGCACGCCCATCCCGCCCATCTGGTACGGGCGTTCAGCGGGGCGTACGGCATCGCGCCGCACCAGTACCTGATGTCCCGCCGCGTCGACCGCGCCCGCCGGCTCCTCCTCGACGGCCGCCCGCCGGGCGAGGTGGCGACGGTGACCGGGTTCTACGACCAGTCCCATCTCACCCGCCATTTCCGGAAGTTGGTGGGCGTGACACCGGGCCGATATCCACGCGACGAACATCAACTGCGCGGCTAGCCTCGCCCCATGGAATCGCGCATGGACTGGCACGAGTGGCACGACGCCTACGACTCCCCCGACTCCTACCTCAGCCGCCGACTGGCCGGCATCCAAGAACGCCTGCGCCTCGCCCTCGACACCGCCCCGCCGGGCCCGCTCACCGCGATCAGCCTCTGCGCCGGACAGGGCCGCGACCTGATCGGCGTACTGGCCGACCACCCCCGCGGCCCCGAAGTCCGCGCCCGGCTGGTCGAGTTGGACGAACGGAACGTGGACGCCGCGACCCGGGCGGCCCGCGCCGCCGGCCTCCCCGGTGTCGAAGTCGTCGCCGGAGACGCCTCGTCGACGGACCAGTACGCCGATCTCGCCCCCGCCGACCTCGTCCTCGCGTGCGGCCTCCTCGGCAACATCTCCGACGCCGACGTCGAACGCGTCCTCGACCACTGCACCGCCCTGTGCCGGACGGGCGGCACGCTCGTCTGGACGCGCAGCCGCGACATCGCCCCCGACCTCGTCCCCCAGGTCTGCGCCTGGCTGGAGGAACGCGGCTTCGAGCGCCTGTGGGTGTCGGACCCCTCGATCCCCCAGTCCGTCGGCGCCCACCGCTTCACCGGCGAGCCCCGCCAACTCCCCACCGGCACCCGCATGTTCGACTTCATCGGCTACGACGTCCTCCGGCGCGCGTGAGTCACAACTCCCGCCGCACCCCGCACAGTTACCTCCTCACCCCCTACAACTCCCGCTGCGCCTCGTACAGATTCCGCGGCCGTACGACATCCGTCGTGCCGTAGAGCTCCAGCCGTGCGTGCAGGTCGCCGGTGAAGTCGGGGACGTCGATCTGGTCGAACTCGGTGACCGTGTTGAGGCCCACCGTGGCGCTGTACGGCGCCAGTTGGTCGATCTTCATCAGGCCGGCGCGGCCGTTCGTGACGCGGATGTTCCAGTGCGTGAAGCGGGCGCCGAAGAGCGGGCCGGCGCTCGCGTCACCGCCGTGGCGGCCGTCGTTGTTCACGGTGATGTCGGTGCGGACGTTGGCGAAGGGCAGGCCGCGATGGCTGTCGAAGGTGCCCATGCGCATGTCGCCGCGCGACCAGACGTTGTACGACGACAGGCCCTCGACGTTGATGCCGTGGAGCTGGGTGTTGGCCGGGGCCGGGACCGTGCGTTCCTCGATGGTGAAGTCCTCGATGAGGTTGTCGTGCGAGCCCTCGCGGCAGAAGTAGGGGTGATGGGAGCCGCGGCCCGCCACCGTCGTACCGCGCAGCGTGCACGCCGACGCCGCCACCAGGCCGAAGCCGTTGTCCACATGACGGACCGTCACGTCGTCGAGCCAGCAGTCGTAGGCGCATTGGAGGACGACGCCGTTGTAGCCCTTGTCGAGGAGGTGCGGTTGCTGTGGGGTCTCCACCGCCTCCAGGGTGAGGCCTTCCACTCCCGAACCCGTCAACTCCGGTATGTGGGTGGTGAATTGGGGGTTCCACTCGGGGCGGATGTCGAGGGGCAGCGGGCGTTCGAGAGTCACCTTCCGGCCGCGGACGTGCGCGACGCGGACGGGCCATTCATAGGGGACGTACGACAGGAGCTTCGTCTTGTCGTCCCAGTAGTACGCCTCGGGGCCGGGGCCGCCGCCCGCCATGTGCTCCAGGAGGGTGTGCGCGGTGTCGTCGGCGAGGCGGAGCAACACCAGTTCGCCCGGCTTCAGTTGGGAGGCGTCCGCGACTGTCACCGTCCACGCGCCCTGCCGCGCGGGCTCGACCGCCGTCAACTGCCGCCATTCGTCACGCTTGTTGCCGGTCCAGCCCTCGAAGGGCCAGGCCTTCGCCCTGATCGCGGCGACCAGTGAGTCCCAACGGGCCGTCGGGGCAAGCCATATGAGGCCGCCGGCCCAGGACCAGGACGACTTGTCGCCGCCGTAGCGGGAGCCGTAGACACCGATCAGTTCGGTGAGGTTCCTGGTCGCGTAGAGCTTCGTACGGTCGCTGCCGGCACCCCTGACCACCACGTTCGAGTGGCCGACGCGGATCACGTCGTCGATGCGGAAGGTGCCGGGCGGGATGAGCACCGTGCCACCGCCGGCCCGGCCGGCAGCGGCGATGGCACGGTTGATCGCGGGGGCGGAGTCGGTCGTACCGTCCGCGACGGCGCCGTAGCGACGGACGTCGAGGACGAGCGGGCGCCGGGGGTGGCGCCGCGCGCCCGCCCTGCCGATGTACGGGATCTGCGGGTGGGTGAAGGGGGTGCGGGTGAACTCCCGCCAGAGGGACGGGACTTCGGCGCCGGACGCCGGGAGACCCTGTTTCGGGAGGGGGACCGCGAGGGCCAGCGAACTCCCGAGCAGGGCACGTCTGGTCAAGTGGGGGTTGCTCACGTCCGTACGTCCTTCCATGCGACTGCGGCTTTTCATGGATGTGAACGACGTTCATATCTGCGTCAGCCGCGAGCATGCCACGAGCCCAGGAAGCTACGGAAGGGGTCGAACGGAGGTCAGATCAAGGTCAGTCGGTCGGCCGCTGGGTCAGATGCGTGAACGCGTCCAGATTCCGCGTCGACTCCCCGCGCGACACCCGCCACGCGTACTCCTTGCGGATCGCGGAGGCGAAGCCCAGCTCCAGCAGGGTGTTGAAACTGCCGTCGGCGGCTTCCAGGACCTGGCCGAGGAGGCGGTCGATCTCGGCCTCGGTGACGGCGGACAGCGGCAGCCGGCCGGTGACGTAGACGTCACCGAGCTGGTCGACCGCGTAACTCACGCCGTACAGCTTGAGGTTGCGCTCCAGGAGCCAGCGGTGGACGCCGGTCTCGTTCCCGTCGGGGTGGCGGATGACGAAGGCGTTGAGCGAGAGGGAGTGGCGGCCGACGATGAGGGAGAGGGTCGTCGACAGCTTGCGGGTGCCGGGGAGTTTGACGACGAACGTGCCCGACTCCGGGCTCTCCCAGCCGAGTTCGGCGCCCTTGAGGAAACCCTCGATGACCTGCGCCGCCCGGTCCTGGTCCGCTGTCTCACCCATGATGCGAGCGTACGTGACGGCGGTGGGCCTGCGCCGCGGCCGTGTAGACGTCCGCCGTGGCGGCGGCCGCGGTGTCCCAGCCGAAGCACTGGGCGTGCCGGGCGGCGGCCTCACCCATGCGGGGCGCGAGGTGCGGGTCGTCGGCGAGAACGCGCAGCACGCGCGCGTAGGCGGCGGGATCGTGGCCCTGGACGAGGAAGCCGGTCTCCCCGTCGCGCACGGCGACCGGGAGGCCGCCGACCGAGGCCGCGAGCACCGGCGTACCGGCCGCCTGCGCCTCTATGGCGACCAGCCCGAAGGACTCGCTGTACGACGGCATCACCAGCACGGACGCGGCCCGGAACCAGTCCGCGAGCTGCTCCTGTCCGACCGGCGGCCTGAACCGCACGACGTCCGCGATGCCCAGCCGCGCGGCCAGTTTCTGCAGGCCCTCCGGCTTGGCGAGGCCGCTGCCGCTGGGGCCGCCGACGACGGGCACGACGATGTTCGAGCGCAGCTCGGGCCGCTCGTCGAGCAGCACCGCCACGGCCCGAAGCAGTACGTCCGGGGCCTTCAGGGGCTGGATGCGGCCCGCGAAGAGCGGGATCAGGGCGTCCTGGGGCAGGCCGAGGCGGGCGCGGGCGGCGGCGCGGCCGTCGGCGGGGCGGAAGCGTTCGAGGTTCACGCCCGGGTGGACCACGGCGACCTTGGCGGGGTCGGCGGAGTAGTGCCGTACGAGTTCGTCGGCCTCCTCCGCCGTGTTGGCGATGAGGCGGTCGGCGGCGGCGACGATCTGGGTCTCGCCGATGACGCGGGCGGCGGGTTCGGGGGTGTCGCCGTCGGCCAGGTTGGCGTTCTTGACCTTGGCCATGGTGTGCATGGCGTGCACGAGGGGCACGCCCCAGCGCTGGGCGGCGAGCCAGCCGACGTGGCCGGATAGCCAGTAGTGCGAGTGGACGAGGTCGTAGTACCCGGGGCGGTGACCGGCCCACGCCTGCATCACGCCGTGCGTGAACGCGCAGAGCTGGGCGGGGAGTTCCTCCTTGGCGAGACCTTCGTACGGCCCCGCGTCCACGTGCCGGACGAGCACGCCGGGCGCCAGCTCCACCGTCGGGGGGAGGGCGGCGGTGGTCGCGCGCGTGAAGATCTCCACCTCGATGTTGATCGCGGCGAGGCGCTGCGCGAGCTCCACGATGTAGACGTTCATGCCGCCGGCGTCGCCCGTGCCGGGCTGGTGCAGCGGTGACGTGTGCACGGAGAGCATGGCGACCCGGCGGGGTTTGCGGTGCAGTCGCAGCCGGGCCGACGAGGCCGGGGAGCGCCGCCCGAGCCTGCTGCCGTACTGGCTCACGTGGCGTTCCTCCTCGCTGCGGGCATGCCTGAGGGAGGGTGTGGGGTTCCCTCCAAGGGGGCCAACAGCGGGAGGCCGGATTCTCATTCCGGCGCATGAGGATTTTACCCAGCCATTGCCGGGAGTCGCTCAACCGTTCGAGGTGGAGGTGCGTTGCGAGTGACGGGTACCGGGTGCTCGCTCGCATCGGTCGGCCGTGTCCGTGTCCGTCCAGGCGGTCAGCCCACAGGCGACGTGGCGAAGGCGTGCCAGTACGCGGCCGCGCCGCCGGTCCGCTTGAGCAGCCGGGCCGGTTCGGGCGCGGCGGGCCAGATCTGCAGGAGATACCGGTCCTCGCTCGGCGGTTCGTCGTCCTCCCGGACGCTCTTGCTCCGGCCCGCGTCCATGCCGATGGCGGAGTACCGCACGCGGTAGTCGCACTCCTCCAGCCCCAGCTCCCACCGGTTCTTCCCGTTCCACTGCCGCAGCACCGTCTCCTCCGACACCGGCCGGAACGGGACCTCGACGATCTCCTCCCACGTCTCGTCCGGCGCGGGCCTGCTCTCATGCAGCTCGGCGGTGAACTCGACGCCGCCGATACGCAGACCGGTCAGGAGCAACAGCGCCCCGCCCGTCCCGCCCCCGCAGAGCCCGACACCCTCCTGCCCGGCGAAGGCATCGTGCAGGTCGCAGTCGTCCCCGCCGCTCTCCACGAATATCTGACCGTAGTCAACATGCACCTCGCCGCTGACAAGCACCTTCATTGGTCCCGCCCCCACCTCGGCCGACTTGATCTCCGATCCTGCCAGGCGGCACTGACAACAGGCCGGACGGAGACGACGGACCGGGCTGAGACAAGCGGAGACAAAGGGACGGGCAGCGACAACGTCGGCCGGTGCCCGTGCGGCGCCCCTCGTCCCGCGCCGCCTACCCTCGTACGTATGGCAGCCCGCGCGACGACCCCCCGCCCCGTGGGAACGGTGACGCGCGGCACGACCAACCCCAACCGGCTGCGCCGTATGGACCGCTGGATCGCGGCGACGCACGGCGCCGAGCTGCGGCGGGCCGTCGATCCCGTCGCCGTCGACCTCGGGTACGGCGCCGCGCCCTGGACGGCCGTAGAACTGCTGGAGCGCCTCCGTACCGTCGCCCCGCACGCGCGCGTGGTCGGTGTCGAGATCGAACCGGCGCGGGTGGCGGCGGCGAAACCGTACGAGCGGGAGGGGCTCGCCTTCCGGCACGGCGGGTTCGAGATCCCCGTCCCGCAACGGCCGTTGCTCATCCGCGCGGCGAACGTCCTGCGGCAGTACGACGAGGCGCAGGTCGCCGACGTCTGGGCGCGGCTGTGCGGACGGCTCGCGCCGGCGACCGGGGGCTCCCGGGGAGGACTGCTCGTCGAGGGAACCTGTGACGAGATCGGGCGGCGGCACGTGTGGGTCGCGCTCGGACCGGAGGGGCCGCGCACGGTCACCTTCGCGACGCGGCTCGGTTCCCTGGAGCGGCCGTCCGACCTCGCCGAGCGCCTCCCGAAGGCCCTCATCCACCGCAATGTGCCCGGCGAACCGGTACACGCCTTCCTCCGCGACTTCGACCGCGCGTGGGCCGCCGCCGCGCCCTACGCCTCCTACGGCGCCCGCCAGCGCTGGATGCGCGCGGTGCGGGACCTCACGGCCGACTGGCCGGTGACGGACGGCCCGGTGCGGTGGCGGCAGGGCGAAGTGACCGTGGCCTGGGGGGCGTTGGCGCCACGCGGGTGAATCCGGGTGCGGGTGTGGTGCGTGGGGAACGATCCCCGGCGACCGTTCGTCACACGGACGGGGAGATCGTCATGCCAGGTCGTGACAGCCCATGACCTGGAAGGAAAGGAGAGAAGTACGGGAAGTACTACCTCTGTCGTTTTCTGTAGGGACATGGCACGATCCCCCAGGCATCCGTAAGTTACTGACGGGCAATCAGATACCGATACGGCACATGTTGGGGGCAGGGGTATGGGAACGGGCAGGCGAGCCCTGATTACGGCGGCCATCACGGTCGTCTGCGCGGTCACCGTACTCGCGGCACCCGGCACCGCGTTCGCGAGCCCGGCACCGACGCCGACATCGACCCCTTCGGCGACCCCGTCCACGACCGCGTCCCCAACTCCCGTGACCAACAAGGACCTTGAGGCCGTACGCGAGAAGCTCGACGCGCTGTACCACGACGCCTCCGTCGCCACGGACGCCTACAACGCGGCCGAGGAACAGACCCAGAAGCAGTCCGCGGAGATCGTCGAGCTGGCCAAGAAGATCGTCAAGGGCCGGGAGAAGCTGGACGAGTTGAAGGACCGCGCCGGTGCCGCGGCCCGCTCCCAGTACCGCACGGGCGGACTCCCGGACGAGGCGCAGCTGCTGCTGAGCGACAACCCGCAGGCGTTCCTGGACGGCACCGGCCGAATCCTTCAGGGCCAGCGCGCCACCAAGGGCCTGATCGCCGAACTGACCCGCACCCAGCAGGACTTGAAGCAGTACACCGCCGACGCCTCCGCCCAGTGGCAGCAGTTGGAGAAGAACCGCCAGGCCAAGGCCGCCGCCAAGAAGAAGGTCACGACCCAGATCGCGGCGGCCGAGAAGCTGGAGTCCCAGCTGGAGAAGCAGGAGAAGGAGCGCCTGGCCAAGCTGGAGCAGCAGGCCGCGCTGAAGGCGCAGACCGCCTGGCTCGACTCCGGCGCCCTCAAGGACGCCGGCGGCAAGACGTCCGCCGAGGGCAAGGCGGCGGTGGCCTACGCGACGGCCCAGCTCGGCAAGCCGTACGAATGGGGCGCCGAGGGCCCGTCGACGTACGACTGCTCGGGGCTGACCTCACAGGCCTGGGCGAGCGCCGGCGACCCGATCCCGCGCACCTCGCAGGAGCAGTGGAAGCAGCTCCCGCACGTCGCCGTGAAGGACATGCGCCCCGGCGACCTCATCATCTACTTCGACGACGCCAGCCATGTCGCCATGTACATCGGCGACGGCGCGATCATCCACGCCCCGCGGCCGGGGCGGACGGTGACGGTCGCGGGGGCGGGTTCGATGCCGATATTGGGTGTTGTGCGACCGGATGCGTGATACGTCCGGCTGGTGAGCGGGGTTCGGCCGGTGACCCGGGCCACGTGACCTGGCGCACGCACCCTCCGCGCCAAACAGCCGCCCGGCGTGACCTTCGTCATCTCCGGGTAAGAGCCACCCTGCCCAACTGCCGTACAGATCACGGCATATGACAGTGGCTGCCTGCCAGGCGACCTGACTCACACCATTCCTTTACGGCGCCCACTACCGCTATGGTCCCCGTCGGTGGGTCGAGGTCCCTCGCCCCGCCGTGCCCTCGGGGGGAGGGAAGGAACCAGGACGATGCCCGCACCCATACCGCGGCAGAGAGCGATCCCGGCCGCGGAAAGTGGTCAGGCGCAGGCCGAGCCCGCGATCGGCGGCCCCTCCGGAGACAGTTCCGGAGGCATCACCGGCGACAGCTCCGCAGCCGTCTCCACAGCCGTCTCCGGAGCCACGGAGGCCCCGCACACGCAGGACACGGCCGACGACGACACGGCCGCCTCCACCGACAGGGCCGGCGCCAAGGCCGACGACGGCAAAGCCGACGACCGTCCGGCCGAGGCCACGCCCCGCGCTGCCCACACCCACGGCACCCCGACCGGTCACCTCACCCTGCTGATGATCGAGGACGACCCCGGCGGCTCGCCGGTCGTGCCCGAGCTGCTCGACCCGGCCGGCAAGCCGATCCGGGTCCGCACCGCCCGCAACCTCACCGAGGCCGAGCGGCTGCTCACCGACGACGTCCACTGCATCCTGCTCGACCTCGCGCTGCCCGCCCCCGCCCGGACCGCGGACGGCACCGACGACGAGCTGGCCGTGCTCAAGCACGTGCTGAGGATCGCGCCGCACCACGCCGTCCTCGCCCTCACCGCGTCCGGCGACACCGAGCGCGGCGCCGAGGCGGTCCGTGTGGGCGCCCAGGACTATCTCTTCCGCGACGAGCTGGACGGCCGGCTGCTGAGCCGCGCGATCCGCTACGCGGTGGAGCGGAAACGTTCCGACCGGGCGGAGCGCAAGCTCACCGAGTCCAAGCTGCGCGCCCAGGAGAACGCCCGCCTCGAACGCGGCCTCCTGCCGACCCCCCTCCTGGAGGGTTCCCCGCTGCGCTTCGCCGCCCGCTACCGCCCCGGCCGCTCCCGCGCGCTGCTCGGCGGCGACTTCTACGACACCGTGCGCACCCCCGACGGCACCGTGCACGCGATGATCGGCGACGTCTGCGGCCACGGCCCCGACGAGGCCGCGCTCGGCGTGGAGCTGCGCATCGCCTGGCGCGCGCTCACCCTGGCGGGCCTCTGCGGCGACCAGCTGCTCGGCACGCTGCAACAGGTCCTGGAGCACGAGCGCTCCGACGACGAGATCTTCGCGACGCTCTGCACGGTCGACATCGCCCCCGACGGCCGCCGCGCCGGCCTCTGCCTGGCCGGCCATCCGTCCCCACTGCTCGCCTGCCCCGGCCGCCCGGCCGAACTCCTCCCCTACGACAACAACGGCCCCGCCCTCGGCCTGCTCCCAGGCGCCCGCTGGCCGCGGATGCAGGTGGAACTGGGCGCCGAGTGGAGCCTGATGCTCTACACCGACGGCCTGATCGAGGGCCGGATCGGCGAGGGCCGCCGCGAACGACTCGGCCAGGACGGCATGGTGGCCATGGTCCGCCGGCAACTGGCCGAGGGCCTGCAGGGCGAGGAACTGCTCCAGGCGGCGGTGAACGAGGTCCGCGACCTCAACGGTGGCGAGCTCACGGACGACGTGGCGGTACTGCTGCTGGACCGGGCGCCGTAGCGGAAGTCGGGAACGCGGGGCGCGGCAGTCGTCGTAGGACCGGGACGCCGCAGTCGTCGTAGGACAGGGGCGCCGCAGTCGTCGTACAACGGGGGCGCCCCGCCTGTCGTACGAGGTCAGCGGCCGCCGTTGTACGGGCCGTACGGGCCGTCGCTGCTGGAGCCGCCTCTGCGGCGGCGGCCGCCGCCGGGGAGGCCGCGGAGGGCCGGGCGTACGTCGACCATGTACACGATGGTCGCGACGAGGCCGATGATCGGCAGGAACGACAGGATGTTGAAGATCAGGTTCACCACGAAGGCGATCCCGAGGACGATCAGCCAGAACGGCTTGGTCTTCTTGTCCGCCGCGCGATAGGCGTCCTCGCGGCGCGTGGCGGCGTCGACCAGCGCGAAGCCACTGAAAATGATCAGGGCGGTACTCAACAGCCACATGAACCCTGTGAAGCCCTGCATCAGCACTACGTCCACCACCCGACTCGACTCGTCCGTACGCGGTCACCGTACCCGCAACCGGATTCCCGCTACCCGAAGAACGGGCCGGGCACTCGTGGAGTGCCCGACCCGTTACCGATCACCCGTCCGTGTTACTTCGCGGGCGGGGTGGTCTTCTTCGCGGTGGTGGTCTTGCGGGCCGGAGCCTTCTTCGCGGCCGGCTTCTTCGCCGGGGCGGGCGCGGCGGCGGCCGGGGCCTCGGTCTTCACCACGACGGGCTCGGACACGGGCGCGGGGTCGGGCTCGACGGCGACGGCGAGCTCCTCGATCTCGTCGGCGGCCTCGCCGCGCCAGGTCTTCACGGCCTGCTCGCCGTGCTCGGCGACCTTCTCGTACGTCTCGCGGGCCTTGACGGCGTACTCGGCGGCGACGCCGACACCGCGCAGCGCGAAGTCCTGGGCGGACTCGCCGAACTTCTTCAGGTCGGCGTCGAACGTGCTGCCGAGCTTCTTGAGGTCGCCGTCGAGGCTGGTGATGAAGTCGTTGACCTTGGTCTGGAAGGTCTCCTGCGCCTCCTTGGCCTTGGCACTTGCCTCCTTGGCACGGGCGGCGGCCTTCTCCTGCACGGCCTTCGGGTCGGTGCCGCGCACGGCGTCGATCCGGGCCGGCGCCTCGGCACGCAGCTGCTCGACCAGGCCGGGAACCTTCTTGGCCTGCTGGAGCGCGAGGTCGGCGGTGCCGGCGGCGAAGTAGAGGGGGGTGGGGTCGCTCAGGGTCTTACGCAGGTCATCGGTGATGGCCATGGTGATGGTCCTCCCGGTTGCTATCAGCTGAGGGTTTGTGTTGTACGTCCGCGGGTCAGCCGGCCGTCTTGTGCGGCTCGGTGTGGTCTCCACCGTCGCCGCCGTCGCCCTGACCGTCCGTCCGCTCCTGCGGTTCGGCACCGCTGCCGTCGGCCATACCGAGGCCACCGCCCTCGCCCCCGTCGGCGATCTCGAACCCGTTCTCCTTGCGGAAGGACTCGTAGATCTGAAGCAGCACCTGCTTCTGCCGTTCGGTGAGCGTGGGATCGGCGAGGATGACGGCACGCGTCTCGACCTCGTCCCGGTCCCGCTCGGCGTCGAGGATGCCGGCTCGCACGTACAGCGTCTCGGCGGAGATCCGCAGCGCCTTGGCGACCTGCTGCAACACCTCCGCGCTCGGCTTGCGCAGCCCGCGCTCGATCTGGCTCAGATACGGATTCGACACCCCGGCGGCATCGGCGAGCTGCCGCAGAGACAGCTGCGCGTTGCGCCGCTGCTCACGCAGATACTCCCCGAGATTGCCGACGTTGAGCGTTGCCATGCCTCCACCTTGCACCACCCCCGCTAACTATTGCAAGCACCTGCTTGCAAAAGTGCGCCATGCCACTCGTAGGGGTGGTGTGACTGAGCAAGATAGTTGTCACTTGAGCAGGACAACTGTCACCCCTCGGCTTGGCGGACTCCCGTGCAGGCGAGGACTGCGCCGGCGTCGTCGGCGAGGAAGAGCATGAAGGCCCACGTCCGGTCCGGTGAGAAGATGCAGCCGATCCTGACCTGAGTGGCTTCGAGCCGGGTGAGGATGTCGACGGTGGACGGCAGGGCGAGCGTCTCAGTACCTCGCTTCCTCGCCCGGCGGAGGCGAGCCGCGTAGATGCCGGCAAGCTGCTGACTGGGAACACTGCCATCCCATACGACGAAGTCGCCTCCGTCGAGAAGCGCCGCTCTGGCGGGTTCGCAGGCCGTCGTCTGGTCGCCCAGCATCTCGGCGAGTTCCGCCCGGTCCATCTGTCGCCCTTTCGCGTGCGGTCCCGTTGTCCGCTCAGTCGTCAAACTGGAGCTCAGGTCGGGTCCAGAGGGTGAGGTCACTACTGGTGGCGACCGCCAGGGTCAGGCCGGAGGGAGAGAACCCGGCTGCGCGGAGTTCCGAGTACTCGGAGTGGAAGATGTGCCACCACGTCCCTCCCGCCGGGCCTTTGTGGGACCCGCCGTCGGCGGAGAGGATGACGCGGTCGTGGGGCCACTCAGGGCTGACGACATCCAGGGTCCAATCGTCCGGTGTGGTGCTGTGAAGTTCGCCGCCGAAGAGCCCGGCGATGCGCACCGGGGCGCCTGCGATCGGGCCGAGCCCCGGGCAGGCGAGGTCCGGGTGGGCGTCGGGGGTGCTCGTGTCGGGGTCAGGATCCTTGTCGCGGGCGATCTTCTCGCCGGTGACCGCATCGAAGAGTCCATGGCCGTCGCTGGACACGACCATGACGAGGTCGTGACCGTTGTCAGGATGGACGGCGAATCCGATACCGAGGAGGCCCCCGATGGGCGTCCTGCGGTCCAACACCGGCTGCCACGGCTCCGGGGCCGGCAGGACGGGGGCGGCGAGGTAGCGCTCGCGCAACTTCTGCTGGTACTCCGTGATCAACTCGTCTCCTCGGTGCGATTCGCGTCGAGGGTCTCTCGCGCAGCGGCCCACGTCGACTCGAATTCTGGGCGGGTGATCTCGGCAACGCCGTCCGCTTCTCGCCAGCCGCGCAGGGTGCCTTCCGCGAGGACGCCGTACTGCCGCTCGTAGGCGGCCATGGCTGCGAGGTCACCGCGGTCACGGATCTCGATGACCTCCGCCTGCGAGGATGCGGTCACGGGCTGGCGCTGAGGTCCTTGCAGTTCGACGTGCCGCAGCGCCCATTCCTCGTCGTCGAGCTCGAAGTACGACCAGACGTCGCTCTCGCCGTCGTAGGCGCGGATCCACAGCGTCACAGCCCTGTACTCCCGAAGCTGCGGCGAAGTGACAAGTAGCTGAGAGTGAGGCTCTAGGTACCGCTCCCCTTGTCGTCCGGATCGGACCGCTCGCAGCTACGGTAGACGCCCATGAACGCCTACGACCGAGCCGTGCAACGCGCCCTCGCCACCACCGGCCACACCCACCTCACCACCCGTCAGCTCGCCGCGCTCCTCGACCGCACCGAAGAAGCCATCCCGCACGCACAACACCTCCAACGCCTTCACCCCGGGCACGCCACCACCCGCGACCGCCTGCACGCCGCCGGCATGACCTGCGCACGGATTGGTCTCCACGAGGACGGCGACCCGGAGTTCCTTGACGCGCTGCTGCAGGAACTCGCCCACACATAAGCCTGGCAACAGCCCACCGTGGCCCGGTACTCCCGACAGGAAGGAGACGTGTCCGGTAGGTGTTGGGTCGGCCGCATCCCGTCTGCTCTCTTGGATCACGGCATGCGACTCGGTCCAAGATGACTACGAGACGCCCGGTGGTAGCCCTTCGGGGTCGGCGTCGAAGGAGGGCGTCCTCGAACCCGTGCATCACGAAGTCCCGCCGTCGCCGTGCCCGTAGCCGTCGCCATACCCATTCCACGCCCGCAACTTGTCCGGATTGACCACCAACCACAGATCGGTGATCAGCCCACCCCCCACCCCCACCGCAAGCACAGCGAACGTGGTCCCGCCGATCCGTACCGCCACCCCGGGCGTCCCGTTCACGTCGTCCTCGACAAGCTCCACCTCGGGTTCCCGCCGCATGAGCCCCAGAAAGAGGCGAGCCACCTTGTCCCGGCCGACGACCGGACGCAGAGCCGCCCGCACCTTGCCACCCCCGTCGCTGCGCGACTCGACCGCCGGGTCGAGCAGCGCGACCAGCGCATCGAGGTCCCCGGTCTCGCACGCCTCGCGGAACGCGGAGACGACGCGCCCGTGTTCCTCCGCCGTAGCGCTGCCGGGCGGCCGGTGGGCCAGGCGGCGGCGGGCGGAGGAGGCGAGTTGGCGGCAGGCGGCCGGCGTACGGCCGACCGTCTCGGCGATCTCGGTGAACGGCAGGCCGAAGACGTCGTGGAGGACGAAGGCGACGCGCTCCGCGGGAGTTATCGAGTCGAGCACCACTAGCATCCCCATGCTGACCGACTCGTCGAGGGTGATCCGGTCGGCGGGATCGTCCGCGCCCGCACCCCCCGTACTGGCCCACCCGGCCCCGTGCCGCACCGGTTCCGGCAGCCACTCACCGGTGTACCGCTCACGCCGGGCCCGCGCCGACCCCAACTGGTCCAGGCAGATCCGCGACGCGACCCGGGTCAGCCACGCCATCGGCACGTCGATCGTCCGCTGCCCCTCCTCGGACAGCGCGTACCAACGGGCGTACGTCTCCTGTACGACGTCCTCGGCATCCTGCACCGAACCGAGCATGCGGTAACCGAGGTTGAGCAGTCGGCGACGCTCGGCCATGAGGGACCCGAGGGTCGGGTCCGGGGACGATCCGGGTGAAGTGGACACAGCGGCGATCATCCTCCCCGTACGGACTGCACACCCCGCACCACGTGTTGCGCGAGCCATTCGTCGAAGGCCTGCCGCCCCCGCGGCCCGGCGTCGCCGGCCGGCAACTGCCCGTCCCCCGTCATAGCCGCCCCCACCGCACCCGGCATCCGCACCGGCACCACCAACCGCCGCTCCCCCCGAGCCCGCAGCAACCGCCGCACCATGTCGACGAGTTGCTCGACGCGCGGCCCGGCGAGATCCGGGGCCATACCTTGCGCAGGCCCCGTCGCGAGCTTCACCAGGTGCTGCGCGACCTCCCGCGCGGCGATCGGCTGGGTCCGCATCCGCGGTACCACCGCGAGCGGCTTCGGCACCCGTTCGAGGGTCTGCTCCGCGAACTCGTGGAACTGCGTCGCGCGCAGCACCGACCACGGCACCGGGCCGCCCTGCACCACGTCCTCCTGGCGGAGCTTGCCCTGGTAGTAGCCGAGCCCGACCCGGTCGATGCCGACGATCGACAGCACCACGTGGTGCCGTACGCCGGCCCGCTCCCCCGCGTCCAGCAGATTGCGCCCGACGGCCTCGAAGAACGCGACCGACTTCCGCGCGCTCGTGGTCGTCACGTTGCTCACGTCGACGACGGCGTCCACACCGTCAAGGGCCGCATCGAGCCCCGCGCCACCCGAGACGAGGTCCACGCCCCGCGACCGGCTCAGCACCACCGGTTCCTGCCCGGCCGCGGTCAACTCCTCGACCACGTACCGCCCGACCAGCCCCGTACCGCCCGCCACCGCCACCCGCATGCCGATCCTCGCCTTCATCGGTTGTCACCCTGCCGCTCGGAACGCGCCGGCACCGGCACCAGCAGCACCACCGCCAGCAGCACAAGCACGCCCAGGAACACCACGTTCAGCACCTGGTCACGCGTCCCGTACATGTCGAGGTGCTGTACGTGATAGCTGAAGTGCAGCACGTTGAAAACCAGCCAGACCGCACCCGTCGTCTGCACCAGCCGGGTGTTCCGCACCTGGCGCAGCGCGATGACCGTCAGGCAGGCCAGCGCGAGGAACATCGCCCCCGCGTCCTTGACGAGGTGTTCGTTGTAGGGGCCCAGCTGGGGCAGCCAACTCAGTCCGAGCCCGGGGAAGTTCGCGTACCATCCCGTCGGCGAGAAGTAGGCCCACACACCTGTGTACAGGCTGACCACGGCCAGCAGGCCGAGGCTGACGTACCGGATTCTTGTGTTCATACCCGTACGACGACACAGCCCCCGCGAATGTCAGGTCAGGACACGCCGGACGCCAAAGGCGCAGGTCAGGCGGCCGCTTCTCGCTCTCCGCGCACCATGAACACATCCACCGGGTCCTCCGCCTCGACGACGAACCCGTACCGCTCGTACAACCGCCGAGCCGGACTCCCTTGCAGCACATTCAGCCGTACGACGCCGACCCCGCCCCGATCACACCGCTCCAGCAGCTCCCCCAGCACCCCGGAACCGATCCCGCGCCCCTGGTGTTGCACGCCCACATAGAAATGCTCCAGCCAGTGGCAACGGGCGCCCGCGTCCGGCCGTAGCGCCACGCACCCGGCGAACGCCCCGCCCACCTCGATCACCCAGGTGCACCCCGGCTCGAACCCGTCTCGCAACCGCTGCCGCACGCGCCGCGCGTCGTACCGCCCCAGCCGTTCGAGATCACCGCGCAGTACGACGGCACGCAGTTCGGCGATCGCCTCGACGTCGGCCGCCGACGCGGGCCGTAGCTCCCAATCCGCCATGATCGGCACGCTACCGCGCGGAAATCGATGGAACCTGGGCGGCCCCGCTGCTGGAATGACGCGATGCACGGCGACTACGACGACAACGGCGACGACACATCGACGGTCATGGACCGAGGTCAGCACGAGGACGCCAAGACGCCCTGGGATCAGGGGACTTGGCGGAACGAAGCCCTCGGCTGGGCCGGCCGGGAACTCGCGGCGAGGGGACTGCGCGAGAGCGGGACAGCCCGACGGGGCGTACGCCTCCGCCCCTGGTCCGTCCTGGTCCGCATCCCCGTCGAAGGCGCCGGCCCCACCACCGCCGTCGCCACAACTGCCGTATGGCTGAAGGCCAATCCCCCCGCCAGTGCCTTCGAGGCTCCCCTCACCGCCGCACTCGCCCGCTGGGTCCCGGAGTACGTCCTGGAACCCCTCGCCGTCGACGCCGACCGCGGCTGGTCCCTGCTCCCCGACGGCGGCGAACTCTTCTGGCAGGTCCTCGACCGCACCCCCACCGACCCCCGCGCCTGGGAAGAACCGCTGCGCCAGTACGCGACGATGCAGGGCGCCCTCGTCCCGCACACCAAGGACCTGGAACAACTCGGCGTCCCCAGCGCCCGAACAACGGCGCTCCCCCAAGTCTTCGACGAGACAGTGGAGTTCATCCGGTCGGTCACGCAGAAAACAGCGGCGCCGCTACGACAACTACGGCCGCGCCTGCTCAACTGGTGTGCAGAACTGGCCGACTTGGGCATCCCCGACTCCCTCGACCACTCCGACCTGCACGACGGCCAGTTGTTCAACCCGGAGCCCGGCCGCTTCACCTTCTTCGACTGGGGCGACGCGGCCGTATCGCACCCGTTCTGCAGTTTCCTGGTCCCCGCAGGGCGCGTCACCGAACGCTACGGCCCCGAGGCGCTGCCCCGCCTGCGCGACGCCTACCTGGAACCCTGGACGCGAACTGGCCGTACCAGCAAGGAACTTCGCCGCGCTCTCACCCTGGCGGGACGGCTGGGCGTCATCGGCCGCGCGGTCTCCTGGGGCCGGCACTTCCCCGGCGCGTCCGACGAGACGCGGGTGGCGGGCGCGGCGGAAAGCGCGAGGTGGCTTCGACAACTGGCGTCCTACGAGCCCCCGTTCTGACGGTTCGCCCTCCTCTGGTCGTCAACCACCCACCCCCCGCTACAGGTTGACCGCCAACCACGCCTCCATGGCATCGAAGTCCGCGCCCGTGATCCCGTACCGATGGTCGACGCGTTGCAACAGCGCCCGTCCGGGATGGTGGGCGGTGACCCAGTCGCGGTCGGCGTCCCGGATCTCGTCGTCCACCCAGACAAAAGACCGCCCGGCGGCCCAGGCGACAAGCGACCGGGTCTTCCAGTGCAGGCCGCCGACCGCACTCTCACCCTCACTCCCCTCGGCCGGGTCGAGCCAGTCCACCAGGGGGAGTTGGGGCAACCCGAGCCAGGGCGCGACGCACACGTTCGCGTCGTCCATCCAGGTCGTAGCCCACACCAGTTCGCACCGCAGCGCGGCGAGCCGCGGCCCGAGCGAGGGGTCGATCCGGGTCAGCAGCGGAGGAGCGGTGGCCGCCGGCGGCGCGAAGCCCGGCTCGTACACCGGGTAGGGCCGCGACGCACCGAAGGGGAGCAGCGTCCCGTCGACATCGAGGAAAAGGAGCATCGCCAACAGGATCGGACACATTCCTCTCCGACGCCACGCACGTCAGCCATTACTCCCCTACGCCACGCACGTCACCCCTCGAACCCACCGACGCGCAGCAGCTCGTCGACCCGGGCCCGATGCGCCGCCTCCCACTCATCCAGGCTCTCGGCGCCCTCCTGAGCCAACCGCGCCAACGCCCCCGCGAGCACCTCGTCCCGCCGCGCACCCGGCACGACCACGACCCCGTCCTCATCCGCCACCACAACATCCCCGGCGTCGACGGCGACGCCCCCGCACCGCACCCGCTCGTTCAACGGCAGTACGGCCTTCTTGACCCCCGGGATCGGCACGGCCCCCCGCCCGAACACGGGGAACCCGGCCTCCCGCACCTCCCCCACGTCACGGATCACCCCGTCGACGACGAACCCGGCGACACCGCGCCGCTGCGCGATGGCGCACACATTCCCGCCGGCGAGCGCGTACTCCACGTCCCCGGACTCCACAACGATGACCGAACCGGGCTCGGCACGGTAGATGGCCGCGTGCAGCATGAGGTTGTCACCGGGCGGACACCGCACGGTGAAGGCCGGCCCGGCGAGACGCGGCATCGGCCCCCACAACGCCCGGACACCGAGGTCCACCACCTGCTCGTGGCCGAGCAGATCGGCGAGGGTGGTCGTGGGGACGTCCTGGAATTCGGTGGCATCAGTCATACGCCGGACGCTACCGTCCCCCTCATGACTGCCGGGTCGGCCTTGTGCCGTGAGCGAGTCGGGTACCCGGCCTCCGAGTGAGGCCGAGGCGGGCGAGAGGCCCGCCGTCTGTCACTGCGTCCAAGTCGAAGTCAATTCGAGTCACCACATCAGCGCGCAGCGACAGAGAGAAGAGATCACCACCGCATGCCCAACGACTTCAACCAGCCGGTCATCGACGAGTTCCGCGCCAACCGGGGCCGCATGAGCGGCTACTTCGAAGGCGCCCGCCTGCTCCTCCTCACCACCACCGGCGCCCGCACCGGCACCCCGCACACCACCCCCGTCGGTTACCTCCCCGACGGCGACCGAGTCCTCGTCATCGCCTCGGCGGCCGGCTCCGCCCGGCACCCGGACTGGTTCCACAACCTCGTCGCCCACCCCCAAGTCACCGTCGAGAGCGGCGTGTTCACCTACGAGGCGCGAGCCGACGTCCTCACCGGCGAGGAACGCGACCAGCTCTTCGCCCGAGCCGTGGAGGCGGAGCCGGGCTGGGCGACGTACCAGGAGAAGACCACCCGGGTGATCCCGGTCGTAGCCCTCCACAGCCTGGCGCAGGGCGGCCCTGGAACCATCAACGCGACATCCTTCGGCGAGGCCATCAGGGTCGTCCACGACGCGTTCCGCCGCGAACTCTCCCTGATCCGCGAGGAGTTGGCCCCGGGTGCAAGCACGACAACCCTCGGCGCCCAACTCCGCATCAACTGCCTGACGTTCTGCCAGGGCCTCCACAACCACCACACCGGCGAGGACACCGTCCTCTTCCCTCTCGTCGCCGAACGCCACCCCGCCACCACCCCGGCCCTGACCCGCCTGCGCGAGGAACACGAACGGATCGCGGCGCTGGTGGAGGAGTTGCGCGAGACACTCACGACGACCAGGGACCCGGCGACGGTCCGCGCGGAGGTGGACCGGCTGACGACGGCGCTGGAGGCGCATCTGACGTACGAGGAACAGGAGTTGATCCCGCTCTTCGACGCCTAACCGAGCGCGCGCGTCAGATGCGGGGTGGCCATCCGGCTGGCCGGCAGACCGAGGCAGCCGGTGGCCATCGCCAGGGTCACGTCGTAGGAGTCGACCGCTCTGCGCACGTTGGGGGCGTCCAGGCTCACGCCGGTGACCAGGCGGTCGAGGTCGATGTAGGCCGAGCGGATGATCTCCAGTGAGCGGTAGACGTGCCAGTCCTTCTGCCAGTCCTTGGTATAGACGGCCCCGAGGGCGCCTGCCCAGCGGCGGAACATGCGCTTGCGGATCTCCGGCTGGGTCGGGGTGAGGTGCATGTGCCGGACGAGGTCGTAGAGCGGGTCGCCGACCACGGCCATCTCCCAGTCGATGAGAGTGAGCGCGTGGGCGTCACCGCGGCGCACCAGGTTCCAGGGGTTGAGGTCGCCGTGCAGGAGGGCGGGGCTGCGCTCGGTCACCTCGTGGCGGGCCAGCATCTCGTGGAGCCGCTCTGCGTCCGGGAGCCCCAGCAGCCGGGCCGCCCGCTTGGATTCATGTGGCAAGTCACCGACCAGTTCGGCGAGTTGCTCGCTCAGCCAGGCGTAGAAGCGTCCTTCTCCGATCGCCGGGGCGATCGGCCCGTAGTCGACCTCGGTCAGGGCGCAGAGCTGGTCGACGAGCCCGTCCGCCTCGTTCGGCCGCAGGCCGTGCACGGGGTGGTCGGGCCGTCGGCCGGTGTCCTTCGGTCCTTCGTACGTGTGGATGGCGAACCGTTCGCCCTGATAGCTGGTGCCCAGGGCGAGGATCCGCGGCGCCGCCACCTCGACGGGCGCCTGCTCGATGGCCCGGAGCACCTTGTGTTCGGCGAGGAAGCTCTGCTCCCGCCGGCAGAGCTGCGCCGCCATACGCCGTACCACCACGAGACGGTCGCGGTCCTCCACCCGCACCCGTACCACCGAGTTGAGGTGGGCCGTGCCCTTGAAGACCAGGCCACCCGGTGCCGCCCCCTCGGCGACGAGGGCGTCACTGACCGCCCAGAAAGGGAACTCACCACGCTCCGGAACGCTCTCGGCAGGCGTCCATCCCGTGCCGACGACGAGTCGGCCACCGCTCGCCGTGTGGCGCCGGGAGTCCTGCCAGCGGTACAGCACCCGCTCGATCTCGGTGTCACCCGGCACATTGCGCAACCGCAACGGCCGGGCCGCCGACTCCAGGGCCCTGAGCACCGACACGGTCGCCGCCCGCAGGCTGCCCTCGTCGAACGTCTCCTCCAGCGACTTCGCCGCCCGCATCACGTCCGGATAGACGGACTGCGCCTGCTCGAATTCGACGTAGTGCCGCAGGTCCTTGGCCAGCCCGTTGACGGCGGTCGGCCGGACGCGGCGCATGGCGTCCGCCCACGCGTCGATCACGTCGCCCGTTTGGTGGACCGGGTAGCGCATGCGGACCAGATGGGTCGCCAGGTCGTGCAGGGGGTCGCCGTAGGTCGCCAGTTCCCAGTCGACACAGATGAGGGGCGGCGCCCCGCCGTGCGTCACGATCAGGTTGTCGCGGTGCAGATCCGTGTGGAGCAGGCTGTACGGACGTCTCGCCATGGCCGGCACCCGGTCCGCCAGCCGGTCCAGCGCGTCGTCCGGAATTCCCAGGGCGGTGAACAGGCCGCCGAAGTCGGACCAGTTGGGCCGCCGGATCTGCTCGTCGGTAAGGCGCACCAGCGTGCGCAGGAAGCCCTGACTGTCTTTGTCGTTGCTGGGCCAGGCAACCGGCAACCGGGGCAGCGAATCCCGGCGCACGTGGGCCATCCCTGCAAGCAGCCCCGCCAGTTGCCGGATCCTCGATGGGGCGACGACTTCGCCGTAGCCGCACGTGGCGGAGAGCGGCTCTCCTTCCACATAGCTGTGGATGGCGAAGCCGTCCCCTTCGAAGAGGCACTCAGGGGTGTTCGGCAGCACGGCACCGAGGGCGCCGAGGATGTCCGCCTCTTTCTCCCAGGTCCTGAGCACCACGGGCAGCGCCTCGCGGCGCCGCATCCGCACGGTGACGGCCGTCCCGGGCTCGCGCCCGACCCGTTCGGCCATGGGCTCCGTCAGCAGCAGTACGAAGTTCTCGTTGTGGTAGCCATGAATCGCGCGGCCCTGCCGGGTGGCGTGCTGCAGAAACGCCGCGGAGACGGCGTCCGGCAGGTCTCTCGTGGCGCGTTCCCCGCCGAGAAGAGGAGGACGGGGAACGGGTGGTGCGCCCACTGGCCGCTCCCGGTTGTTCGCACAGGACGTGGAAGGTACGCAAAACGTTAATCGCGAGTTGTACTCCGCACGACCAGAGTGCCGCTCCAGTGGCCACAACGGGTGGTTTGCCACTCTTCTGCGTGAGGTCGTTCGGATGCGCATGTCGGTTGGCGTGTTCGCCCATCCATACGCACGATCGGGAGCGGTTGCTCACCGGGTGGCCGCATGTTATCCAACCCTCCGGACAACCTGGTTGCGCTGGCGTTACGACATCACGCCCGCCCTCGGAGCTGTCGCAGGATCGGTTCCAGGGAGCCGACGACGGCCTCGGCCCCCGCCGCACGCAGCAACATTTCCTTCTTGGCGTTACGCGCGTAGCCGAGGAACGGAATGCCGGCCCGTCCCGCCGCCTCGCAGTCCGCCGGGGCGTCGCCGATCATCAGGGAGTCGGCGGGTGCGCCGCCCATGGCGCGCAGGGCCCGGTTCAGGCAGTCGGGGTTCGGCTTCATCAGATCGAGGTCTCTCGTGCGGCCGTAGACGTGCGAGTCGAAGCAGTCGAGCAGGTCCCGGCCGCCGAGATAGTCCTTCACCGTGCGCGGCGAGTTGTTGGTGGCCACGGCGAGCCGGCAGCCCACGGCTCGCCAGGTGCGGATCAACGGGTCGGCGTACGCGGTGGGTTGCGCGGAGCCGACCGCTTTGAGCTCCTGCTGGGTGAGTCTCTCTTCCAGTTCGACCACCAGATCGCTGCGCGGATGCCGTTCGTTGACCGCTTTCAGGACGACATGCGGATCCGAATCGTCCCGCTCGCTGTCCGTCAGCAGGGCCCGAAGCCCATGGCACTCCAGCCAGGTCACCAGATCCTTCGCCACGTCGTCGGCCGAGTGTCCCGCGAACAGTTGGCAGATCGGCCCGTCGAAGTCGAAGAGCACGAAACGGGCGTTCGTGATCAGTTCACGCACCTTGTCCGCCCCTGCTTCCGCCATTCCGGTCTGCGTCGCATCAGAAGTCACTAGGAGAGTGTCAGGTCCGTCGTGATGGTTTCCCAGAGGGCGTCGAACCACAGCTGCGATTGATCCACGAAGGCCGCGTCCCGCTCGCCGGTCTGACGGAGGAAGGAGAAGAGGAGGGACTGGGATCCGAGGACGTCATACATGTCCAGGGTCTGGCTGCCGTACTCCTCCTCCCGTCTGGTGAGCATGTAGTAACCGAGCAGCGCTTCCTGCCCGTTGAGGAGGTACAGCTTCACCGGCGGAGTGAAGGGGAGTGCCCGGAACGTGACCTTGACGTCCATGCCGTGGGTGGCTCTCAGGGACAGCAGGTTGTGCTGGAGTACCTGGCCCTGGGCGTTGCGCATCGACAGCCAGCGCTGGTGGACCGGGCTGTCCTCGCCGCTGCCGTCGACCGGGACCGGGAACGCGAGGGCGATCTCCCGGGAGGGCACCAGGATGCGGACCGCGATCGACTCGGGGCGCAGACGGCCCTCGTGGATCTGGCGGAGGGGTTCGCCGATGGCCACCATCAGGGTCTCGGCGGTGTGGCACACGACATCTATATGGACGTTCGGCGCCGAGAAGGCTTCCGTCAGGCGCGGTGCCAACCCGACCATCGTCGGCTGGGGTTCGCCCCGCAGCGGCGTCGGCGGCTCCGCGATCCGCGGCGGGCTCCCCTTGCTCACGTTCGTCAGGAGGCCCGCCTCCTGGAGGAGGCGCAGCGCCTGGCGTACGGCGCCCCGTTCGACCCCGAATTCTTCCGCCAGGTCGGCCTGGGTGGGCAGGCGGTCTCCTGCCTTGAGGTCGCCGGTGCGGATGCGGTCGCGTAGGGCGTCGGCGATCTCCTGGGGCGAGAAGCTTCTGCTGCCGTTCACTGCCACGTTCTCCTGGGTCACGACCAAACGGTATAACTCTGCCCCATCTAAGGGGAGTTGTTTGGAACCTGATTGTAAGTAGGTGTGAGTAGGTGCCAATCGGGAACAACTTAAGCAGAGTTGGCTGCCAACTTCTCCAAGTTGGTGGAAGTTTTGCTTCCACAGCCCGAAGGGGGAACCACCGTGCCTGCCATCGCCCTCCTCTCCGCCGTCTTCGTCGTCGGCTTCGAGCAGATCGTCCAGTGGAAGTACGGCGCCACCGGGATCATCGGCCTGCTGTTGCTCTCCATCGGCATCAAGGCCAAGAGCCCGGCCATCAGCTCCATCGGGGCCGTCGTCCTGGCTCTGCTGCTCACCGGACCGGCTCTGTGATCGGCCCGTCCTCCAGGTCAGCCACTGCGGGAGGCGATCAGCTCGTGGGTGTCAGCGTGAGCTCCGAACTGATCGTCTCCCACAGTGCGTTGAACCACAGGTGCGACTGTTCCACGAACGTCGTGTCCCGCAGCCCCGCGCTCTGGTCGAAGGCGAACAGCATCGACTGGGTGCCCTCCGCGTCGTACATCTCCACCTGCTCGTGGCCGATCTCCGCCTCGCGCTGGGTCAGCGTGTAGTAGGCGAAGAGCGCCTCCGACCCGTTGAGCAGGTACAGCTTCACGGGCGGGGTGAAGGGCAGCGCGCGGAACGTGATGTGCACGTCGATACCGTGCGTCGCGCGTAACGCGAGCAGGTTGTGCTTCAGCACCTGGCCCTGGGCGTTGCGTTGGGCGAGCCAGCGGCGTTGCAGCCGGCCGTCGGCCGGGGCGTTCACGCGGGAGGGGAAGGCGAGTTCGATGTCGCTGCTCGGCAGCAGCACCCGGACGTCGACCTTGGCCGGTTTCAGACGTCCGGCGTGGATCTGGCGCAGCGATTCGCCGATGGCCAGCGTGAGCGAGACCGCCGTGAGACACAACGCCTCTACCTCCACGTGCGGCTGAGCGAAGGCCTCCGCTATGCGCGGTCCCAGGCCCACCATCGTGGGCTGCGGCGGGGCTCCCGGCCCGGTCAGGGCCAGGCCGAGGTCGGGGGCCACGGTCGCCGGGCTGCCCTTGGACATGTTGGTGAGCAGACGCTCGGACTGCAGGATGCGCAGTGCCTGTCGTACGGCTCCGCGCTCGACGCCGAACTCGTCCGCCAGCTTGGCCTGGGTGGGCATGCGCTGGCCGGGCCGCAGTACACCGGACCTGATCCGGGTGCGCAGCTCGTCGGCCAGCTCGCGGTGTGACCACTGTGGCCGTGGTGACCTCGTCCGTCCATTGACGGTGGCGTGTTCAGGGTCCACAACCAAACACTACAACTTCCCGCCATCTTTGGGCAGTTCAAGGAAAGGTGGTTATGAGACGTACCCAAGAGGAGATAACTAGAAGAGAGTTGGTCGCCAACTTGGCCGACTTGGCCGCCTGGGTCTCTCTCCTGGAGGGGAGCCGAGAGCCCGGCGGCCGGCACCACCCCACAACTGAACAGCTACGGATGAGTCCAGTCCATCAACCGGCACCAGTGGAAAGGTCGTTCAGGATCAGAAGATGTCCGGGCACCATGGACGCCTGGACGTACGCAGCAGGGCGTCGGCCACACGGGCGGCGCCCGCTCGTTCTTCCCGCACCCGCCCGAGCGCGGCAAGCCGTACCGCCGACTCGTCACCCAGCCACAACGTCCCCAACTCCCGTACATCCAGCGTGAGTTCGGCACTCTCTGCGGTCGGCGTGCAGGACGCACCCTGCCCAGACGCCTCCAACCGGTAACGCCCGCCTGCCAGTCCGGCCCGGTCGACCACCTCGAACACCACCGCACCCTCCCCCTCGTACGACCGCGCCTCCATGGCCCGTACGACGTCCAGGACCCGCACCCACAACCAGTCCGCCTGTGTCGTGATCGTCGCCGCGCGCGGGTCCGGCAGGAGGAGGGGCAGCAGGTCGTCGGGGGCACGCCAGCCCGACTTCACCTTCGCCACCCAGTCGATCGAGCAGAGGTGGTGCCACAGGGCGCGTTCGGCGGCCGGCGTGGTCGCGATCAGCCCCTGCACCGTGGCCGTGTCGAGCGGCTGCTTGGCGTCGGTCCACGTGTCGTCGCAGACGTACGCCACCAAGCCCTGCACCTCGCCGTCCGCCGCGCGGTGGACGGCGTAGAACGGCTCGGTCCACGGCGCGCGTGTCAGACGTACGACGCCCGTGCCGACCTGCCACCAGCGGTCGTCGCGGGTGACCGCGCCGGGCTGGGTGCGGCGCAGTCGCTCGTGCAGTTCGGGACCGAGTTTGCGTACGTCCTCGCCGTCCACCAGGTCGATACGGCCGCCGTCCTCCGGGGCCGACCAGCGGGGGTCCAGGCCTGCCCTCGTGACGTCGATCTCCCACTGGGTCGCCGAGGTCGCGGGGCCGAAGCCGTAGCGGCCGTAGATCTGGTACTCGGCGGCGATGAGCGTGGCTACGACGTCGCCGCGTTCCTTCGCTGCGGCGAGGTCCTGGGTCATCATGCGGGTCAGGAGGCCTCGGCGGCGGTGGGTGACCGTGACGGTGACGTTGGAGATGGCGTCGGCTTGGACGGGTCTGCCGCCTACCGCCGTGAGCTCCTGGGGGAAGGAGCGGAAGGTCGCCACGCAGCGGGGGCCGTCGAAGGCGCCGAGGGTGCGGGACGGGTCGATGTAACTGCTGCGGTCGGCGATCTCTTCGTCCGAGACGTACGGGGTGCGCAGGAAACCGGTGTTCAGGGCGCGGATCCAGTCGGGGATCTCGGGGGGTGTGATGGGGCGTACGGCGAGGTCGTCCTGGCGGCGGCTGGTCATGGGATCACGGTAGGTCGGTGGGGGTGGGTGACGCCGGGATTTTTTTCGCCCCCGCCGCCCCTACCCGTCCCATCACTGGGGGCTGCGCCCCCAGACCCCCCTTCGGCCTGAACGGCCTCGTCCTCAAACGCCGGACAGGCTGATTGGTGCCGGCGCAGCTCAAACGCTGGACGGGCTGATGGGCTGGATGATGCCGGGG